>WRCT01000140.1 GCA_009783775.1 Clostridiales bacterium
GAAGCATTAAGATTACAAAAGAAGATTGATAAAATCTTTTCTGATGCATTAGGCAGTAACACTCCCATAAATGTAAGTGGAACACCCGAAGGAGATTTAAGGATTAGGCTAAGTCAATATTCTTGGGTCGTCCTAAAAAAGAAAGGCTTTTCAATTGGTAATATCGCTTTCATTGGAGAGTATAGCAAACTTGTTGAAACAATAAAAATCATACAGGAAACAGCGGTAAAGAATATGGTTGGCATACTTGAACTGCTGATTAGCTATAACCGTGGTGGTGATTCGGGCAATCACGACAGCGATTTAGAATCAGAAATAGAAGAACTAATAGAAAGCAAAGATTTTTTAGATAGCTTCCTTGATTTAGAATTAGAGTGATGAGAAGAATATGGGATTACTTTTTAGTTTTCTACAACATCATAAAAAGAATTAATAATTGAGTTGATACGCTCTGTTTCCATATTTGTTCTCCTTTCTTGATTTATAATTATACGCAATTATGCGTTAAAATGCGGATTGGGTGAATTTTTATGAACTTTACGAATCGCTATTAAGTTGCAAGGGCTGAAAGAAAGCGCTGTTCTTTCAGTATCGGCATTAGCCGTTTATTCTCAGCGCAAGCATGGTGATATCATCGGCTTGCTCAACCCCGTTCGCGAAGGTGTCAATTTCCACTTTGAGTGCGGCGAGCAGTTCTTTTGCGGGGCTGTCTTTATATTGATTTGCCTTTTCCAGCAAGCGCGGTTCGGTGAACAGGTTGCCCTGCTTGTTCATGGCCTCTGTCACGCCGTCGGTATACAAATACAGGACGTCGCCCACCTTAAGCCGGATTTCATGCTCGGCGTAGCGCGTACCCTCCATGCCCGCGAGCACAAAGGAGGGTTTGGCTGCCAGGGGCGCAAAGTCCCCTCCCCCGCTCTTGACCAGCGGCGGGTTGTGCCCCGCGTTGACATAGGCGCACTTGCCGCTCTTTAGGTTTATGTAGGCCATGAAGGCCGTGACGAACATACCCGCGTCGTTGTTTTCGCAGAGTATGGGGTTCACGGCAGCGAAGACTTGGCTGGGAGATCTTCCCATCAGCGCGATGTTTTTGATCAGCGTCTTGGCGACGACCATGAACAGCGCGGCGGGAATGCCCTTGCCCGACACGTCCGCGATCACCACGGCCAGGATGTCCTCGCCGATCAAAAAGAAATCATAGAAGTCGCCGCCCACCTCCCGCGCGGGTTGCATGGCGGCGCTGATATCAAACTCCGTCCGGTCCGGAAAGGGCGCGCGGGCGCAGGGCAGCATGGATGTCTGTATTTGCGCGGCGATGGCCAGTTCCGCGCCGATGCGTTCCTTCTCCGCCGTAGCGCGGGTCAGCTGTTTGATGTAGGTTTCCAGGTCCAGCACCATCTTGCCGAAAGCCCCGGCCAGCAGGCCCGTCTCGTTGTGGTTTTGGCTGAACTTCTCGCACGCGGCCGCGATCAACGCGCCGTCTGTCTTCTCGACGTTGGCGCCTTTGCCGCCCACATAGTCATGGGCGAGGTCCGCGATGGACTCGATCGGGACCGTGACCTTCTTTTCCGCATAGGCCAGCGCGGCCAACGCCACGCCGTTTGATACAGCAAGGGCGATTGCCATATAGACATAGATTCGGTTCCACATGGCCAGTGGGTCGGTCATGATCCCATGCAGCTCCAGGTAGGCGAAGAGACCGATCAGGCCGGCACACAACACACCCATCAGCAGAAAGACCAGGACCAGCCGCTCGTTGAGGGTCAGGCCCCTGGTGTGCTCCTGCGTTTTCGACAGGAAGATGACGAGGGGAATGCCCAATACCATGCAGAACACGAAATTGTTCAAAAAGAGCAAAAGCGTGGCGGTGGAGAGCAGCGGACTGATGGCAAAGCCCTGCATCAGCGCGCCGAGCACGAACGCGATCAGGGCGGAATTGGCCAGCATAAGCACAATATAGCGGATTACGTTCTTCACATTGTGGAGTTTGAACACTTGAGGCTCGGCCGCATTACGTCGCTGAATGACCGTCCAGACCAGCCAGGGGACCGCACCATAGATAAACTGCGCGGGAAAGCCAAGGGCGCAGAGCAGGGGGTCATAGCCCGAGACCAGATCGGCGGCCAGGTTACCGATCGCGCAGCCCAACGCGCCTGGCCAGCCCAAGAGCAGACCGAATACCGGCGGCAGCGCGCTGGCCGGACGCATTTCCGTGATACCCAGCACATCGAACAGGCTGCGAAACGGCATGGTCGCGGCGAAGAAGATGACCGCCGTGAAAAGTATGGTGCGAAATTTCTTCATCGAAAATCTCCTCAAATCAGTTGGCAGAGCAGCCCTAGCTGCGACAGCGCGGATAAGCCGTGCAGCCAGGGCGCATTCTGCGGGTCTATATGGAAAATGAACACGCAGGCAAAAATGGTCAGCATGAGCAGCAAGTAGGCCGCGCAGGCCGGTCCTTTGATGTTGCAGCGTCCAAAGATGATGGGCTTTGCGGGTTTGCAAAGCGAAAGGGAAACCGAGTCTGACGTTAAGACAATCAACAGCGGCAGGCCGAACAGGAGCGAAAAGCCGAGGTTGTTGAAGAATACATAGGTATAGACCTCTTCGATCCAAAGCCCGAAGAAGGTGTAGAGCCCGAAGGCTAAAAACCAGGCAACGGTAAGGGCGCTCGTGAGGCAAATGCCTGAAAACAGCAGGATATTCTTGCCGCTGCGCAGGTTGGGGGATTCGGGGGAGAACAGGTGCCAGAGTCGATAAGGCAGGTAGGCGGCGACGAAGTTGGCGGCCACACCCAGCGACGAGCTCCAGCCGAAGCTGCCGAAGAGATCTGCGGCCAGGTTAGCCAGCCCGCAGGCGATTGCGCCGATTGGCCCGAACGCGAGCCCCGCCACAGGCGGAATGGCATTGACCGGCCGCACCTCGGTGAAACCCTCCACCAGCACCATGACCTTGAAGGCCGCGCCCAATACAAAGAAGGCGGCAAAGGTGATGAGAAACTGATTTCGTTTGGAAAGGATCATGCGTGCATACCTCCTTCCGCCCGCTTTCGCGCTTTTAGGAAATGGGTCCCCGCGACCACCGCGCCGCCCGCGATGATCACCGCGCCGGCCAGGGAGAAGATGTCCAGCGTTTCGCCCGCGCCGAAGGCGGCGGGGATAATCACCGCCAGCCCAAGGGTCACGATGGGTTCGGTGGAGGCGATGACGGTGACGCGCATGGGGTCCGCGTACTTCTGCGAAAATAGCAAGAGGATAAAAGGATAGGCCTTGGAGAAGAACGCCAAAATGAAGAGAGAGGACAGCAGCTCGCGTGTGTAAGTGACGGAGAAGAAGGTCGCCGGATTTTCAAAGAGCCACAGGATAAAACCGAATACAGCGGTGAACACCATCATCAGTACGCCGATGAGCAGCGGGTTTTCTTTTTTCGTGCAGCGGTCGGCCACGACGATATATACGGCGTAGGTCAGACAGGCCAGCAGCATATAAAGCGTGCCCGCGTTCACAAAGGCGGACAGGGCGAAACGGTTGGTCAGGCAGAGACCCAGCACAATGATCACCGCGCCCGCGATATGATTGCGGGTGGGTTTTTGTTTGAAAAGTAACATGAGCGCGGGAACGACCAGGATTGTCAGCGCGGCCAAAAAGCTGGCGTTGGACGCGGGCAGCAGGGCGATCCCCTCCCGCTCCGCCAGCAGGTTGGCCGTGATCAGCAGGGACAGGATCAGCGCGCTGATTATTGTGCCGCGTGTGATTTGCTTTAATTGCCGCCAGAAGATCGCCACAAGGACCACGGCGGCAATGCCCGCCGTCAAGGTCAGGTACGCAAAAGAGGACAGCTCGGGCGGCAGGCTTTTGATGAACACATAGGACGCCGACCAGCACAGGGTGATGGAGAAAAGCAGAATATTGTTCTCCGTCTTTGTCATGGTCTGCCCTCGTAGTACGCGCTTGCAGTCCCCCGCCTCTCTACCAAAATGGAGTTTTGGTTCAGCGCGGCCAGGACTTCGTCCATGATGGAGAGGATGGCCCGCTCGTCGGCATAGGCGATGGTGTAGACCAGCGTGTCTTCCTGCGTCAGCGTTCCCGTTTCGTCCGTCCAGCCGCCTTGGGCGAACTGCATGGTATAGCCGCTCGCATACTTGAGACAGATGGCATTGACAAGAGCCACCGCCTCATCCGTGGGAATGATCTGCGCATAGGTGTCTTTGTCGTTTAAGCCGATGTAGAGAATATAGACGTCGTCCTCTGTAAATTTGAGCTCCCGCGTCCCGCAGGAGACGGGAAAGAGGGTGAGCAAAATAAACGCACAGAGAAGAAGATTCGCAATCAACAATATGTAAATTGTTTTATGCTTTTGCATTTTCGTCCCCCAAATCCATTTCCATGGTTAGAATATTCTCGCCGTTTTCATAGCGGTACGACAGGCCGCTTGCCAGTTGTCTGACCATAAACAAACCCAGCCCGCCCGGCTCGCGTTGATCGACGGGCAGGGAGATATCCGGATCGGCCCGGGTCAGGGGATCGCAGGGTTTGCCGCTGTCCCGAAATTCGATGATCAGCTTGTCCGGACCGCGTGAAAGCGATACCGCGACCTCACCCTGCCCGTTCGGGTAGGCGTAAGCGACGATATTGACGAAGATCTCCTCTGCGACCAGCCTGAGTTTCATTTGCCGCTTTGGATCCGGATCCGCCGTCTCGTTCTCTATGAAGGCGAGCGCGTTTGCCAAGCAATCAAGTTGTGCCGGAAAGACCTTATACAATGGTCAAGATCCCCGAAAAGCCCGTCATGTCAAAGACCTCCATGACATCGGGCGAGACGTTTGTCAAGCGCATGGTCTTGCCCGCTGCCTGCGCCTTTTTTTCGCCCAGCAGCAGCAC
>WRCT01000141.1 GCA_009783775.1 Clostridiales bacterium
AAGCAGCCACGCGATCATTTCATCCGCGATCTGACAGGTTTCCGTCACGGTATCATGGCAGAGGATAATGGCGTTTTCATGGGCTTCTCTTTTGAGTTTTGAGAGGATTTTCGACTTGTCTCTAAAGCTCCAGTCGGACTGAGGGTTAACCAATCGCCGTGAGATTGCGGGTCAGTCCACCCCACCCAGCACCTAGTTCGGGTGCTAGGTGCTGGGCGGGGACCGCAATGACGGAAGGGGCCCGCGATGACACAGAAAAAGCGCAAGCGAACGGCTTGCGCTTTTGCTTTCATAAATTATAAGATTTTCCTATTAAAAACTCTTTCGTTTGCGCGCTGCAAGCAGGGCCATCAGTCCGGCGGCCGCCAGCAGGGTCAGAACATACAGTCCCGCGAGATTGGTTTCGCCCGTTTTGATGTCGGTCGCGTAAGGTTCGATTTGATAGTCGTTCCATTTTGTCTCACCGTTCGGCGCCCAAAGGTGCGCGTATTGGGGGAGGTAATAAAGGGTCGGGCCGCCATATCCCCACTCAAATTCACCGCGGTGGCCAAGCGGTCGCTCCCCTTTTACAGTCGGCGGAGCGCCCAAAAAGTAGAACTCCTGCCAGCTGCTATCATAAAACGCATCTGTTCCTATGGTTGTTACCCCCGCCGGAATGACAATACTCTCCCGCTCTCCCGAAAAAGGTCCTGCGCACCAAAAAACATTGTCTCCAATGGATTCCAATGTGCTCGGAAAGTGAATGGACGTCATTAACACCTGCCTGAATGCGCCGTTCGATATGGACGTAATGCCCTCTCCGATTACGATATCATCAAATATGTTTTTTCCCGTTGCCCAAACACGCGGGCTGTCATAATTCCCTCTTGTCAGATAGAACCAGTTTGCAAAATAATGACCACCCGGGTATCCGCCCACCCATTCCTCTTCCTCCCACATACGCCCTGTACCTGTGATGTTCAGTGTGCGCGTCGTTTCATCAACCTCCCAACGCATACTGTCGCCGCAGTAGCCCCAAAATGGATCGAAGGGAAAAATGGGAATGCCTTTCCATGTGTTCTCTCCGGTTGGCGCCCATAGTTCCGCATACTTTTGGCGGAAAAAGATCACGCCTAATTTTTTGTCTCCCGTTGTCTCCGGCGGGATTCCGTGAAAGTATGTCCAGCTTATGCCTGCGTTTACAAACACTTCTTCCGCAATGGTTTCAAGCGATTCCGGCAGATGGAGAATATCAATGTAGCTGTTCGCAAAGGCGTGGGGCGGCAATTGCACGACCCCTTCCGGAAGGGAAAGGATTGCGCAGCCCTGAAACTGCTCGAACACGCTGTCGCCAATGGCAGTTACCGTATCGGCTATCTGAACGGTACTGGTATTTCGCCAGCCTCCCAACCAAACTTCATAAAAAGCCGCTTCGCCAATATAAGTGACACCCTCGGAGATGATGATATGTATTGAATATCTGCCAAGCATACCGGTAGGATCCAGAGATGTGATAAACGCCTTCCACGGGGCGAGGTTTTCCTCTGTGTCGTAATCCCACATAGGACCTGCGCCGGAAAAAGTCAGCGCATAGTGCGGGCCATCTGATGAGTTGCGCATAAAGGTAATCTCCCACCACACGTCATCGCCGCACTGACCGGACATGGGCGGGGCGTCCTCGGCGAGGGAAAGAAGGGGCAGGGTTTGGAGCGCGAGAAGAAAGACAATGAGCAGAATAATCAATCGTTTCATGGGATAAGTATACATCTGGCTGTTTGGAAATGCAAGGGATAACTGTATAAACACAATACCACGTCCAAGCGGTCAATCCTCCGCCCCTGCGGGGCACCTCCTTTCAAAAGGAGGCTTTTTATCTTGCGTGAGCGCAAGGCTCCTTTTGCCAGGGTTCCCGCCAAATCTACAGATTTGGCGGGATGGTGTGAGGAGCTGTCACCGAAGGTGACTGAGGATTGACCAATTGCAGTGAGATTGCGGATCAAGTCCGCAATGACAAAAGGAGTCCGCAATGACGGGAGGGGTTATCGTAGATTTTCGGGATTGAGGCCGATGAGTTCGGGCAGGGTGAAACGGCCGTCTTTGCGGATCAGGACGTCGTCAAAGTAGATCTCGCCGCCACCATGGGTTGGGGTTTGGATGAGGACGAGGTCCCAATGCAGGGCGGAATGATTGCCGTTGGAGCAATGGTCATAGCTGGCGCCGGGCGTGAAATGCAGGGAGCCCGCGATCTTTTCGTCAAAGAGCGTGTCCTTCATGGGCGTGGTGATATGGGGGTTTACGCCGAGGGCGAACTCGCCGATGTAACGCGCGCCTTCGTCGATGTCCAGCTGCGCATTGAGCCGGTCCGTGTCATTGGCGGTGGCCTCGATGATCCTGCCGTTTTGAAAGACCAGGCGAACATTCTC
This sequence comes from Clostridiales bacterium, assembly GCA_009783775.1. Taxonomy (GTDB): domain Bacteria; phylum Bacillota; class Clostridia; order Christensenellales; family CAG-138; genus WRCT01. Next base: position 2,403 of record WRCT01000141.1, read on the forward strand.
GTAGGTGAAACCGTCGCGCAGGGCAGGCGTGTTGTAGGCGATCACACCGCTCACGCTGTCACGCACGGGCGCGGTGTAGACCTCGCCGTCGGGTATATTGCGGTGACCCGAACAGGGAATGGCAGGCATTCCGCGGATTGAAAAGCGCAGGTCGGTCTCGCACGGGCCCAGGATGTGCACTTGATCCGTGCGTTCCATCAGCGCTTGCAGCGGCGCCATGGCACGCTCCATTTTGGCATAATCCAGGCCGCAGACGTTGAAATAATAATCCTCAAAACCCTCGGTGCTTTGGCCCGCCAACTGCGCCATGGAGGGCGTGGGATAGCGCAAAACGCACCAGCGCGTGGCCTTTACGCGAATGGCGCTGTGCACAGGGTTCCAGTAGTGGGTCATGTAATCGTTTTGCCGCGCCGCCGGCACATCGGCGGTCTCGGCAGCGTTGGCCCCGCCGCGAATGCCGATATAGGCCTGCATGGCGGACATGGCCGCCGCGTCCCATTCGGCCATGCTTTGGAACTGTTCGGGTGTGCCTTGCAGCAGCAGCGCGCGATCCACGGCCTTATCGCGCAGCCAGACAAAGGGCAGGCCGCCCGCGCGATAGGTCTCCCCCACCAGCGCGCGCACCAAATCCCCGCAGTCCGACGTGGCCTCGATCAAGATTTTTTCGTCCGGCTGCAAAGCCACGGAGTAGCGGATTAAGGTTTGGGCAAGTTTTGAAATGCGTGGGTCCTGCATGAAACGCTCCTTCACAATTACGCATTGCGCATTACGCATTACGCATTATTTCCTCGGAATCTTCACCGTCGCCGTCAGCAGGTTATGGTCCGAGATCCTGGGGCCGATGGCGTCGGTCACCTTGAGCTTGCTGACCTTGACATTGCTCGTGTGCACGATGTTGTCGATCGCGCGCCCGTTGCCGCCGCTGCCGAAGGTGGGCAGTTTTTCGTTGGCGAGGCGCACGCCCTTGGGCAGGTACCGCGCGAGGACCTCGGGCGAGGCGTTGAAGTCGCCCGTGATGAAATAGGCGGAGAGCCCCTTTGCCTTTATCTTGTCATTGATGGCGCGAAAACATACGGCCTTCTGCGATTCTGAGCCGTTGGAAGTATGCGTGTTGAACATATGCACCACGCCCTTGCTCGTGAGCAGCTGTACATAACCCAACGCGCGCGCCTCGGTGCCGCGCGCCACGGAGAGCGACATGGTCTCGGCGTACAGGATCGGCTGCTTGGACAGGATCAGCGTGCCGTATTTGCCGCCGCTCATGTTCAGAATGGGGCTGAAATAATAGTAGGGAAAGCCCGCTTTCTCGGCCAGGATTTGGGGCCAGTCCTCGCGGCCGGAGCGCGGTGCGAGCCAGTCCACTTCCTGCAAACCGATCACGTCCAGCTTGGCGGCGTGAATGAGTTTTGCCACCTCGTCGACCTTTTTGCCGCCGCCCAGCGCGTGTACGTTGAAACTGCCCACCTTGAGCGTGGCGTCCTTGGAAAGCGCCGTTTTGACCTTCTTGACGGAGAGATAGTCGCTCTTGATATAGCCGATCTGCCCGTTGAACAGCACCTTGTACCAGCCGGAGGTTTTCTCCAGCACGGTATACTTGTTGCCCTTGTCCGCCACGCCCAGCAACGCCGCGTCGGCGCTCGTGCGGGTGCGGACATTCACGTTTTTGCGCACGTTCACCACGGTGCCGACCTGGACCGTTTCGCTTGCCGCGAATGTGGGTAGCGGTACGGACGTGAGCGCCAGCAAGGCGGCGAGTAAGATTGTTATGATTCTACGTTTCATATAGCATTCTCCAGTTTTGCATATCATGCAAACATAGTTTACAGCACATAGTGAAAGAAGAAAACAGCTTGCGCTGTTTCTTAAAAGTCTATTTGCAAAGCGTTCATAGAATATTTCAGTAAATTACGAAATTTTTACGCCGAAGATCTCCTGGCCCCGATTGCCCAGCACCAGAATATCGTGGAACACGGCGGGCGAGGCCTCGAAATTGCTCGCGCCGATGTTCGCCTTATGTAGCACCTCGCCTGTTGCGCCGTCGATCAGATAGATATGGCCCACGGAGTCCGCCTGCAGCACAAACCCGCGCCCGTCCGCCTGGTAGACCAAACAGGGCGAGCTCCAGGAGTAGTTGGGCATTCCCAGTTCCCAACGCAGTTCAAAGGTCGCCTTGTCCAGCGCGACCAGCACGCCGCTGTCCTTTTCCGGCGTGCGGCAGTAGGTGATGAAAACGAGGCCATCGAGCTTGCCCCTGCCTAACGCGGCGGTCGCCTGGATGCCGCCGGACACGCCCACCTCGGTTTTGCAGGTCAGTTTGTACTGGTCGACGATCCGGCCCGTCATGGCGTCGATCTTGAAGAAAGGCGCCACACCCTGGCCGTTCTGTTCTGTGAAGTGAACCGAAGTGCCCACGTAGAGATAGGCCTCTGTATCCGAAATGA
>WRCT01000142.1 GCA_009783775.1 Clostridiales bacterium
GAAAAGATCATCACGCTCGCGGTGCGCGAATACGAAAACAGCGAGACCGTGGAGAAAGAGACCCGCAACGAAAAGGCGCAGATCGTCGTGGTCGAAAAGATCCAGGACAAACCCAGCAAACTGCACGCGCGCCGGCAGATCATGGCCTGGCTGTATGACTTTCCCGAGGTGCGCGGCAAGGACGAGAGCAAGGACGACTTTAAGGAGCGCACGGCGGACAAACGTCACCCCGTTGTGGAAAAGCTCTTCCGCGAGCTCGCGCCCCGCTATGACGAGCGCGCCAAAAACGGCAGTCGCGGCGGCTACATCACCATGCACAAACTCGGCCCGCGTCGCGGCGACGCCGCCGAAATGGCAGTGTTGGAACTTATCTAAAACAACTTATCCAAACAAAAGGCGGGACTTCCCGCCTTTTTGTTTAGTGGAAAGTGGAAGGTGGAAAGTTGAGAGTGGAAAGTTGAGGGGAAAACGGCAAGCCGTTTTTTTTTGATTTCATGCGATATTATGACGTTTGGGGGATTGGATTGCTTCGGCATCATTCTTCTCAGTTAAGTGAGTCCCGCCGCCTCGCAATGACACAAGGTCACAATCTCCACGTCTCGCAATGGGGCCCACTGATTAAATCGTGAGGTGGAATAGCTGGCCTGTAAAAAGCTCCTAAGTTGGGGCCATTCTGATAGCCAATCTACTCAGCGAACGATTTAATCAGGGGTTCCAATGACAGAAACGTCCGGCGTCATTGCGAGGAACAGGAAAGAAACTTGGGCAGGAAAACAACACGACGAAGCAATCCAGTTTCCCAAGAAACATCAGGTTTATTCTTCGACGGTCAAAAAGGCCTGCTCACCTAAAGCATTCACCAAATGAACCACAGCTTCCCGATTCTCGGGGAGCTGTATTTTTATGGGCAGGACGGGCGCGCAGTTCGTATGGCAGGCGACAAAACAGTCTTGCGCGACATAACCCGTCGCGGCGTAGACCAGCGGCTGGTTGCCGTTGCCGACTTTTGCCTCGCTTATCACAAGCTGGTGTTTGACGATTTCCGCCTCTATCTTGGCGGTCGCGGACGGCGCGGGATAGCGGAATATCAGCTCGCCGAAAGATTTTTGGCCCAGCGCGGGCGCGCTGCTTTGGGCCAGCAATCGCCGACGGGTCGTGTAGAGGGAGAGGGGGGAGAGGTCGGCCGTTACAAACCGGCGCTTTGCTGCTGCCGCCGCTGCCGCCGTGGTGCCGCTGCCGCCGAAGAGATCCATCACCAGATCGTCCTCGCGGCTGGAGGTCAGCAGCAACCGCTTTATCAGGGCCTCCGGCCGTTGCGTGGCCCAGCCCACGCGCTCGCGGCTGGTCTGCTTGATTGGCTCAATGTCCGTCCACACGTCCGAAGGGTAGACCAGATCGTCGTCATAGTATTTATAGAGCTTGCCCCGCGCGCGGATCGAGAAACCCGTGCGCCCGTCGTCGTCCGTAAAACGTTTCATGTGATTCGTGCGGTGCGGGCCGCGCGGTTTGCCGACAGCGGTGATATCAAAAAACACCTTGCGGCCCTTGCGGTAGTAGAGGATCGTGTCGTGCCGGCGCGGGAAATAGCGGGTGCTGCGCCCGCCCGTCTTGCGGCTCCAGATGATTTCGTTTTGGAAGTTGGCCTTGCCGAAAATCTCGTCGCACATGAGCCGCAAATGCGCGCCCATACGGTCGTCCGTGTGCAGATACAGCGCGCCGGTGGGATTAAGCAGCGCGTGGCAACCGGTCAGCACCGTGCGCATTAACGTCAAAAAATTGTCTTCGGTCCAGGGATCGCCCGCCACCGGCAGCTTGATCAAACGCTGGCCGTGCCCCAGCTTAAGCGAGAGACTCTCCTTTTCGGGCGAGGGAGGGTCCAGATAAATGAGCTGCACATTGCCCCTATACTCGGCGACCAACTCCGCCAGTATCTCTTCGGCCCGACCCAAAAAACACAGTCCGTCCGCAATCCCACCATGCCGCTCACTACTGCAATAAACCTGCATAACCCAAACCCCCTATCCTTACATACATTTTACAGGAAGGCAGGGAAAGTTACAAGGGGGAGATGAGAAAAATGTACAAACTACAAAGTACAAACTACAATGAAGGAGTGCCGCTCTCGGCGGCACATTGGATGGGTTTCAGAAACCCATTGTTCAGGGGAAAAGCCGTAAGGGTTTTCTTCGTCAATTGTAGTTTGTAGTTTGTACATTGTACATTTACCCATAGGGGTTCGGCAAACTCCAATTCCAGTATCCCTTCGCGCCGCGCCAGCGCGTGCGGAAGTGGTTGCGGCCATTCCTGCCCGCAAAGTACAGATACTCCGGCGGCAGTGTCCGCCCCACGTCCGTCTCGCCCAGCCGCTCGCGCCACCAGCGTTCCAGCACGTCCTCGACCAGCGCGATCAGGGCCTTCCTGGCGGGCGCGTCCTTGCGGTAGGCAAACTGGTTCGGCGCCATGGCGACCGCGCGGATCGTGCGCCCGTAAAGCCCCGTGTCCAAGCGGTTTAAGACGCACCAAACCACGGCGGCCTGCTCCTGCACGGGCTGCCCGTTCGCCTCGGCATAGACGATCTTCGCCAGAATACGCACGTCCGCTTTCGTCCAGGGCTGTTTCGGCGTGGGCTTCGGTGTGGGCTCTGGTGTTTCGGTCGGCACAGGGATCGGCTCCGGCGTGGACGTTTGTTCGGGCGTGGGCAATACAATGTGCTCCACCGGCCAGGCGGGATCGTCCTGCGCAAGGACAACAAACGCCAAACCGGCAACCGTCAGAAAAACCGCCAATCCTGTCAGAACGATTCTGTATTTATTGCGTGTCATTCGATAATGTATGTAAACCGACCAAAGGATATGATTTTCAACCGCGAACCACGCGAACCACGCGAATATAAAGTCGTCGCTTTAAGCGAAGAATCTGATTAGTGATTGTGGAATTTATTCGGCTTGCGCTATCTTCTCAAACTCGTAACACGTTCCGTCAAGGCAGAGTTTGTCTCTGTGACCGCGCATATTGTCTTCCGAGTCTTCTTTGTAGTTGACGCACTCGACACATTTCTCCAATACGACTTTCTCGAGCCGGCGGTCATATTCTTCCCGGCTCAATACTGTGACTTCTTCTTCATATATTGTTGGGACAGTTTTGAAATTCACATAAACCGTTTTCTTGTCTTCCTCCACAAGAAAGGGAAACACGCAGTTTCGCTCACCGAATTGCTGCAGCGGAATAAAGGCTCGTTCGCTGTTGTTGATAAACGCGGCAAAGTCCGCAAGCGTATGTATGCCGTGCGGATATGCGTATCTAATGTAGCCAAGGGTAAGAACTTTCATTGTTACGCTCCTTTTCTGATTTTCAATATTACGTTCTGGAATTTGAGACGAATATCCCTGCGTTTGACAGGGCGATTCCCACATTGTTATACATTTCCTGATATACGTCCTGCGCCTGTGTGACGCCGATCACGCCGCCGGAAAAGCCGCTGGCGATTTCTGTAAGGCCGATCACCGTATTGCCTTGGGGGTCTGCCGAAACCTTAATGCTCAAAACAACGTGCCGGCCGCCTTTGCCCGCGAACGCGCCACCCCAAAATGACGCCGCCTTGCTGCCGTGCTCGGCCGTCGCCTCCCAATCGTTTTTTAACGCGACACGCCACTGGCACTGCGAAAAAACACCCAGCACCAAGTCCCGTGCCGCCATACTGTCTCCCGACACCACAAATTGCATTCCCGCCATTTTCTTTACCTCCTGAAGATACTTTTTTTCTGTCAAAAGCAACGGTCAAAACGCATAGCGTTTCTTACATTGCGACAATGCGTTCTAAAAACGTTTTAGCTTGTGAAACGGCTATCGTGTTTTCTTCATTGAGAATAATTCTCTTAATGGCCTCACCGTTAAACTGCGATACACCGCGAGAGTTGCGCCCTGCCCAATGAGATTGCATCACTGTATTGTCGACCAAAGTATTCTGAAACATTGAAATGAGTTTCGTCTTAATGCTTTTCTGTATGTAATCAATTCCGACAAAGAAAATCATAAAAACACTTTTTTCGTCTGACAGAAATTCAAGCATTTTATCGAGGTTGTACCCTTTGGGCGCAGATGATAAAATCATAATCTTGGTCTTAATGTCTGTTTCAGTCCGGTAGTCTGGATAAGCTTTGGTATAGTCACCCAATCCGTCTCGCGTGACTAAGCGTGGAAATTCATTGCCTGACACAAGGACGTTTACCAGCTGTTCGCGCATAGCTGCATCCTCACCTGCTATGAGATACTCTATTATGCGCCCACGCAGATTTACATTTTCAATACAAGCAGCTACTAAAATCTCATTTTTGAAAGTTTCCGTACGAGTGTTGAGTTCGCGAAATAAATCTGAAAATTCTAACGAATCAACAAATCGGCTCGCACGTTCCGGCGATTGCATTATGTTGGTTAACCTATCGCCAACATGGACATTGAATTTTTCACCTGTCGGAGATATATTATTCGTTGTTTCTACCAATCGGACAAGGTTTTCTTCAAAGGAAAAGTTTTGGTGTATAGCGAACAGTGCGTCAAAGTTGGCGGGGGTGTTAGCTATGCCGCTCCAACTGCGAAGAATGTCAGAACCGTTAAAGCTGCCCCTTATGTTATCAATTCTTAACTCCTTTGAGCTATGGCTGATTTTAGATAACATCGTTGTATTCGCCAGTAATAAATGATTCCTTCCAACCGCACAAATACAAACAACAAATGGCTTGTCATCATGTTTTTGTAATGCCGATAAAGACAGCACCGTATTACTAATCGAAGCA
>WRCT01000143.1 GCA_009783775.1 Clostridiales bacterium
CACGCGCGGCCTGCCGCGAGCGAGCGACTGCGAGCGAGCGCGAGCGTGCTTGCCTGTCGTCGTAGGCCGCCGCGCGCTGCGCGCGCTGCTTGAGCGTACAAGTCGCTTGGGTGCTCCGCTGCGCTCCGCAAGGTAGCCCTGGACAACACGGACAGCGGGGACAAGGCCGTTAGACTTGCCCACGCTGCCCATGTTCCCCAAGGGCCCTGCTACTGGATTCGCTGCGCTCTATGCTGACCCCAGGACGCTCACGCGGGATCGTGCATACCCGCCCGCCAGGGCAAGCCAACCGAAGGGCGGCCAGTCGCCGCCGCAGCGGTACAGCTATGACTATGCGCGTTGTCACGCCTTTGGTGTGTTTGGCGTAAAGTGTTACTATGAGGGGGTGTCTATATGAGGAAACCGAGGCGGTTTTTCCGATGCCGAAACAGACAACAGACCGTTTTGGTTCTGGTCTTGCTGATATTATGCCTGATCCTGCTGATTTGTTATTTCCCGTTTTGGCTCATTCTTGCCGCGCTGGTCGCGGTCGGGTTATTGCTGTTTTGGGACAGGTGCTGACATCTCAAAAAACTGTCATCCTGAGCAAAGCGAAGGATCCAAAAGGGGCACAGTAAAAGATTCTTCGCTACGCTCAGAATGACAGAATGCGTTCTGGGATAGGTGTTAGACCCTATTTTTTATGGAACAGATTCTTGCTGTCATAGACCGGATCGCAGGTGAGGCGAATGCCCAGCTTTTTGAACACATTGATGTCCACCTGCGAGAGAATGACGGAGGCGTGCGCCTCGCTGTTGCGCAGTTTGGGCAGTTGCTCTAATACCAGCTCTGCCGTGGGGTTGGTCGCCGTGCAGATCGAGAGCGCGATCAATACCTCGTCCGTGTGCAGGCGCGGGTTGCGGTTGCCCAGAAAGCCGATCTTGAGCCGCTGAATGGGTTCGATCATGATCGGGGAGATGAGCTTGACGTCGTCATGAATGCCCGCCATAAACTTGAGGCAGTTGAGCAGCGCCGCCGAGGCCGCGCCCAGCAGGGGTGTGGTCCGTCCGCAGAGGATCGTGCCGTCCGGCAGTTCAATGGCCAGGGCGGGCGTGGCGCTGTCCTCCGCCTTTTGGCGCGCCGCGGCCACCACGGGACGGTCGGAGACTGAAATCCGGGCCGCGCCGAGCAGCAGTTCCAGCTTTTGGATCTCGGACTTGACGGCCATGCCCGTGCGTTCCTGCGTGAGCGCGTGAAAGTAGCGGCGCAGGATCTCCTGCCCCGCCGCCGCGCGGCAGACTTTGTCGTCGCTGATACAGTTGCCGACCATGTTCACGCCCATGTCGGTGGGCGAACGGTAGGGCGAGCTGCCCCAAATCTCCTCGAAGATCGTGTTGAGCACAGGGAAACTGTCCACGTCCCGATTGTAGTTCGTGGCCGTTTTGCCGTAGGCCTCCATATGATAGGGATCGATCAAGGTGACGTCGCTCAGGTCCGTCGTGGCGGCCTCGTAGGCCAGGTTGACCGGATGGCGCAGGGGCAGGTTCCACACGGGGAAGGTTTCGAATTTGGCGTAGCCCGCCTTATGCCCGCGCCGCAGCTCGTGATAGAGCTGGGAGAGACAGACGGCCAGCTTGCCGCTGCCCGGGCCGGGCGCGGTCACGACCACGAGCGGGCGCGTGGTGGGAATATAATCGTTCTTGCCGAAACCCTCGGGGCTGACGATGAGCGGCACGTTGGTGGGATAGTCGGCGATCGGGTAATGCAGGTAGACGGGCACGCCCAGCCGTTCCAGACGATGTTGAAAGGAAACCGCTTCGGGCTGGCCGGCGAACTTTGTGATGACCACGCTGCCCACCGTGAGGTCTTCGCGGCGGAAGGCGTCAATCAGGCGCAGGATGTCCTCGTCATAGGTGATACCGTGGTCGCCGCGCACCTTGTTTTTTTCGATGTCGGTCGCGGAGATGGCCAGCACGATCTCGACCAGTTCCTTGAGCTGGCCCAGCATCTGCACCTTGCTGTTCGGCGCAAAACCGGGCAGCACGCGCGAGGCGTGGAAATCGTCAAAGAGCTTGCCGCCGAACTCCAGATAGAGCTTGCCCGCAAACTGCGCGATCCGCTCGGTGATGTGCGCGGATTGCGTGGTGAGATATTTTTCGTTGTCAAAGCCGATCGAATACATACTACGGTCCGATCTTGGACACCAGCTGCACCAGATACCGTAAGATCACGGCCGCGTCCTGGGCTGTGACATTGCCGTCCGCGTTGGCGTCCGACAGCAGCAGCTGATAGGGGGACAGGACCTCCAGCTGGACGAGGTGGCGCAGGATCTTCGCCGCGTCCTGCGCGCCGATACTGCCGCTGAGTGAGGCGTTGCCCCACAGGCAGGAGATGGCGGGAAGGCCCTGCCAAAGCCCCGTGCCGCCGGAGTCCCACTGCGCCTTGCGCGCCAGGGGATAATACAGCGCAAGACCCGCGTTGCCGGTCGGGAAGACGTCCTCCCCCATCTCGGCGGGCGGATCGCCGCAGAAGATAACCTCGGTGAGTTTTGTACAGCCCGCGAATGCCTCCGGACCGATTTGCGTCAGACCGGCGGGCAGGATAACACGGGTGAGGGTCGTATTGCCCGCAAAGGCCTCGTCGTCGATTCCCATCACGATCCGGCCCTCAATCTCTTTGGGAAGGGAGAGAAAGGCTGCCGCACCCGTGTAGCCTGTGATCTTCACCCCGCCGCCGGGCAGGACCTCATAGGCGTAACCCGCCGGCACGGGCGTCACGGTGGGGTTCGCGGTGTAGATCGTGATCCCGCCCTCGGTTTTCGCGTAGACGGCCATATAGGTGATGTAGACAGTCGGTATTTCAGGGCCGCCCTCCAGCGTAAAGGAAGTGACCAGGGCCGGTGCTATGGTCTGGCCGTCTTTGAAGTTGCCGTCCTCCACTGTCCAGCCGACAAAGTCGTATGGGCCGGCCGCGTCCGGCGTGGGCAGCGTGATTTCATTTATCCCGTCCCCATAGCTGACCCGCACCGGTGTTCGCGTGCCGCTGTCGAGCAGGTCGTACATATGGTCATAGGGTTTTTCCAGGTCAAAAAAGTTGATATTATATTCCAAACTTGTGGGCGCACCCGCCGCCGTAGCGATTCCTTCCAGCTTGACATGGAAAATGTCGCCGTCCTGAATCTGACCCAGGCTCGGCACGTCGGGGCGGAAGATGATGGCCTTGTTGGTCCCGTAATAGAAGTTGTCCACGGCCAGGTGCATGAGCGCGTCATTGGGCGCTGTGGCGCCGGGGCTGAGGCCGAGTCGGGGCGTGGTCTTGTCAAACACCCAGACCTTTTTGTCCCGCGTTCGGGTCAGCGTAAGGGTGATGGCGTTTCTGTCCGGCACGGCGTAGGCCTCGCCCAGGTTCAGCGACCAGGCGAGGGGGCAGGTCACGGCCAGGTCAGTGCCGCCAATGAAGTATTGGATGGGAAAGTCGCCCGCGCCGGGCCAGGCGATATAGGTGTCCGGCATCTTGGTGGGCACGCCTGTGGCGGGATCCTGGTGTGGCGTGTGCAGGCTGATATAGTTGTCACCGGCGCTTTTGCCGGTCGCGGCGAAACCTATCCCAAAGGCGTTCAGGTGCGGCGACAGGACCCATCTGCGGTGTCCGGTGTTTTCGATGTTGTTGTCGTCCCCGTCCCTTGAAAATGCGATGATTGTGTTGGAGATGTTGGATCTGCCATAAGAGAGATTGGCCTCATAGCAGCCTTTGTATCCCAGGTCAAAAAACGACTTGGACACACCGTCCTTCTGCACCGGTTCGTGGGTGAACTGATCGGTGGCGGCCAGCAGGACCGCGCCGTGCTGCGCGATGTTGTTCAGCTCTGTCGGGAAGGTTATGTCATAGGGCAGGCCCGCGATGTAGCGGATCATGATCATTGTGTTCAACGCGTCGGTTATGTCCGCAGCCGCAAGGGAGCCCGCAGCGTGCGGCGCGGTGAGAACGGGCGGCACGGCGTAGGACGTTACTTTGTCCTCGTCAAAACCGCTGTGCGGGTGCGCTTTTGCCATTGCTATAATATCGGCCTTGGTGCGCGAATGATCCATCACGACGATAGGATCGGAGGCCACCGTTGCGGTCTGTGGCAGGAAAAGCAGCGCAAACGCTGTGATGAGCAGAAAAGATAAACTTGTTTTTGCAATCCGGCGCATAATGGGCTCTCCTTAAAATGATGATGAGATGGCATTATTATATCAGAAAATCCGCAATTCTTCAACCGCCCCGGATTTGATTTTTTTGCTGCACCTGGATTTGAATTATTTGCTTGCATTTTGCGCGGACTTATCTTATACTGGTTTGGTAAGGGGATGTAGCCCAGTTGGTTAGAGCGCTTCGTTCACATCGAAGAGGCCACAGGTTCGAGTCCTGTTATCCCCACCACCTTGGACAAATCCGAACCGCTCGCCCGTTCTAATCTTTGGGGATGCGTTCGGATTTGTTTTATATCTCAAATGAGGGTTCATACTGATCACCCACTAAAAACGTTGCATCTTTGTGGTCTATTTTCCGTTTGGCGGTGTCGCTCTCGATTGACGTAGCTGCCGGCTACGCCGCACTCCTGCTCCTTGCCAAACGAAAAATATCCTCGCAAATCCACTAACGCTTTTAATAGGCGATCAGTATTATGTATACAGAGTGGCGAAATCGGTTGCCACTCTGTTGCTTTCAAAGCAATGGTCTACGCGGGATTATTCTTGGTCTTTTGTTCTGCCTGCCACTCCGCAAACTCTCTTTGCC
>WRCT01000144.1 GCA_009783775.1 Clostridiales bacterium
CGCGGGAGGGTTTTTGATTTGGTGTTATTCTTCGTTGTCCTGCTTGGGTGGGAAAAGATGAATGATTGGCTCCTCCGCTTTCGCAAACATTTCTTCTGTCATCAGCTGCGCTTTCTGTAAATCTTCTATTGCCTTTGATGTCGCCACAAATAAGGTCATATACATTTCGTGATAATCTTCCACTGTTCTTCCTCCGCTAATTATTTTGAGCATTTCCAAACCAATTGTAGCATATAGTTATAAAAAATGCACTACATTTTTAGCATTGAGGCGGAAGATGCACAAAGTTCGACCGGATATGGATATTGGCAATAATATACGCAAGCTGCGCAAGAACCGAGGTTTGACTCAGGATCAAGTCGTGGCGAAGTTACAGCTTGCGGGGCTTGAAATTTCACGCAGCGTCTATTCCCGCTATGAGATCAATCGCCTGAATATCCGCGTCAGCGAGCTTGTCGCCTTGCAGAAAATATTTGCTTGCCAGTTCAATGATTTCTTTGAAGGTCTGTAAGAGTTTTCTTGTTTGAATCGGTCAATCCTCCGCCCCTACGGGGCACCTCCTTTCAAAAGGAGTCTTTTTTTATCCCGCGTGAGCGCAAGGCTCCTTTGGAAAGGAGCTGTCAGCGAAGCTGACTGAGGATTGACCGTAATATAAAAAAACAGCCTTGGCTGTTTTATCATCCATTATTCCTTATTCCCTATTCCTTATTACTTCCCCAGCAAACGTTCCATCATCACCGCGGCAAAAATCGCGGCGTTGAGCGATTCCGCCCGCCCGCGCATGGGCAGACGGTAACGGTGGCAGAGGTTTGCGATCGCGTCCGATACGCCGTGGCCTTCGTTGCCGATGACCAAAACCAGGTTCTCGCCATGCGGCGGCAGGTTCTCTTCCCCATTCAGGTGGCCGCAGAGACAGCAAAAGCCTTGGGCGTTCAGTTTGGGCAGCTCTGCCTCAAGATCGCCGATATAGATCGGCAGATGATAGGTCGAGCCCATCGCGGCGCGCAGGGCCTTGGGGGCAAAGGGGTCCGCGCTTTCGCGTGAAATCAGCACGCCTTTTGCGCCGAACGCGTCCGCCGTGCGCAGGATCGTGCCGAGATTGCCCGGGTCCTGCAGGCTGTCCAGCGCGAGCCAAAACCCGTTCGGATAAGAATCGGGGCAGCTTGTATCGGGCGTTTTCACCGTGGCGCAAAGCCCCGGCACGGACTGCGCGGCGCAGAGCGCCTCCATCACGGGCAGGCTGACCTCAATGCACTCCGGCACAAGGTGCGCCGCCTCGGGCAGGGCAAACACGGTTTCGACCGCCGCGCCGCTTGCCAGCGCGTCCAGGACCAGCTTATCGCCCTCGATAAAGTGCAGGCCGCTCTCTCTGCGCCCCGCGCTCCGGTGCAGTTTCTTGGTCCGCTTGATGATTTCGTTTGTTCGGCTGGTAGTGATCATAGACCTAAAATAAAAGGGGCGCGATGGTTACAGCGCGCCCTTCCTTCATTGTAGTTTGTACATTGTACATTGTACATTTTTAAGAAGCGTTACACGCTTCTTAAAACTTTGCCCGAGCGCAAACACCGCGTGCACACGTTCATGCGGCAGGGCGTGCCGCCCACGATGACGCGAACCCGCTGCACATTGGGCGCCCAAGAGCGCCGCGTCTTGCGGTTGGAATGGCTGACCAGATTGCCGGACATGGTCCCTTTATTGCAAACTTCACAATATTTACCCATGAAAGTTTACCTCCTTAAAAAATCATAGATTCTTCGCTCCGCTCAGAATGACGGGCGGGGCGAAAACTCGAACACTCGAATGTTAGCACATTCTTTCAGATAATGCAAGCCTTTTATCTCAAATCATTGAAATTATTTTGCCGCAGCGCCTCGTAGAGCACGATCGCCACCGAATTGGAGAGGTTCAAGGACCGCTGATCCGTCCGCATGGGAATGCGAATGGCCCGGTCCGCGTACTTGGCCAGCAAGGGTTTTGGCAGGCCCGCCGTCTCTTTGCCAAAGACCAGGAAGTCCCCTTCCTCGAACGCCACATCGGTGTAGCGGTTTTGCGCGTGCGTAGAGGCAAAGAAGAACCGCGCCTCGGGATTCTTCTCCATGACCTCTTCGATACTGTCCCAGTAGCGCAGATTCAGATCCGCCCAATAGTCCAGGCCGGCACGCTTGAGTTGTTTGTCGTCCACCGAAAAGCCCAGCGGACGCACAAGGTGCAGGGCCGAGCCCGTGACGGCGCAGGTGCGGCTGATATTGCCCGTGTTTTGCGGGATTTCCGGCTCGACCAATACTACATTGAACATAAAAATAGAATATTTGGAAACGGCTCTGCCGTTTCTTCCTTCCCTAGCCCCTGGTCCCTAGTCCCTGGCCCCTAAATCTCGTTCACGATCGGCAAAATCATCGGCCGGCGTTTGGTCTTGGCGTAGAAGTAGGACTTGAGTTTGGTCTTGACGCCGTTCTTGATGTTGCCGTAGTCCGACTTATCCGCGCCTTCGAAACGGGCGACTTCGGGCTGGACCTGTTTGATCGCCTCCGCGATCAAGTCCTCCGCGTCGCGCATATAGATAAAGCCGCGCGAGATCAGCTGCATGGGCGCGATCTGGCGGCCCGTTTCGCTGTCCACGGTGATCACCGCCACGACCAGCCCGTCCTCGGCCAGCGTGCGGCGGTCGCGGATCACGACGTCCTCGATGTTCGTCAGGCCGTCGACCATAAAGCTGCCCGCCTGCACCGGCGTGCCGGCAAGGCCCTTGCGCCCTGTCAGCTCGATCACCGAGCCCAATTCGGTCACAAAGACACGGTCGGCGCGCACGCCCATCTCCTGCGCCAGCGCGGCGTGCATTTTGAGGTGGCGGTATTCGCCGTGCACCGGAATAAAGAACTTGGGCTTGCAAATCTGCAGCATGAGCCGCAGCTCCTCGTGGCAGGCGTGGCCGGAGACGTGCACGTCCGCCGTATGGTCGTAGATCACGTCCGCGCCCTTTTCAAAGAGCGCGTTGATCACGCGCGACACGCCCCGCTCGTTGCCCGGTAT
Organism: Clostridiales bacterium; assembly: GCA_009783775.1. Lineage (GTDB taxonomy): Bacteria > Bacillota > Clostridia > Christensenellales > CAG-138 > WRCT01. The sequence continues at coordinate 3,031 of WRCT01000144.1, forward strand.
GGCGGAGGCCGAGATGATCACGGTATCGCCCTTGCCGATGTTGAGCCGGTGCGAGCCGCCCGCCATGCGGAAGAGCCCGCTCATGGGCTCGCCCTGGCTGCCCGTGGTGATGACGCAGACCTGCTCGTCCTTGATCTTGGAAAGCTGCTCCACGCGCACGATCTTTTCCTGCGGGATATGCAGGTAACCCAGCTTTTGCGCGACCTCCGCGACCTGCTCCATGCTGCGGCCCTGGAAACAGACCACGCGGTCATGCGCGATCGCCACGTCGGCCACCTGCTGAATGCGGTAGACGTTCGACGCGAACGAGGCCACGATCACGCGGCCCGGCGCGGCGTCAAAGCAACGCTCGAAGGTCACGCCCAGGTCCTTTTCGGACTGGGTGTAACCCGCCCGCTCGACATTTGTGCTGTCGGAGAGCAGGGCTAAAACGCCCCGCGTGCCGTAGTGCGCAAAGCGGTTGATGTCGATGGGCTCGCCGTCGATGGGCGTGAGGTCAATCTTAAAGTCGCCCGTGTGCAGGACCACGCCGATGGGCGTCGTGACCGCCAGCGCCACCGCGCCCGCGATGGAGTGGCCGGTTTTGATGAACTCGACCTTGAACTTGCCGAGCTGGACGGTGTCGCCCGGTTTGACGCAGTGCAGGTCCGCGTCCTTGATGCGGTTTTCGTTGAGCTTGTGCTCGACCAGCGCGATCGTGAACCGCGTGCCGTAGACGGGCGCGCGGAATTTATGCAGCGCGTAGGGCAGCGCGCCGATATGGTCCTCATGCCCGTGCGTAATGCAAAAGCCGCGCAGCTTGTCCCTGTTTTGTTCCAGATAGGTCATGTCGGGAATGACCACGTCAATGCCCGGCATATCCTCGTCGGGGAAGATGATGCCGCAGTCGATGACAACGATATCGTCTCCCCACTCCAGCAGCGTCATGTTCTTCCCGATTTCGCCTACCCCGCCCAGCGGGATAATCTTTAGTACCTGTTTCATGTTTCTCCTTGTGTTATGTCATAGTATTCTATCTGTCGGGGCCTGAAAGAACAGGTTGCCCCCGATGTTTTTATAGAACCCCCAGCGCCAGCCCTTGCCCAGGTGCTCGGCGCAAAAGAACAGTATATCATAGGGCAGGTTGATATTGCCCTCCGTGAAAATATCCCGCGCATATTCTACGATCTCCTCCGGCGGCTCCAGGGTGGAAAAATGCCTGTGGTGGATCACGGAGAACTGGCCCTGCCGAAAGACCTCGGTCTCCACGCGGGTCATGCCGCCGCCGAACCGGGGCGCCATGCAGCGGTTGTAGATCACGCTCAAGACCGCGCGATAGGCCTCTTCGCCCCTGCCCTCGGCCTCCAGATAGGCGACCTTGGCGGCCAGGTAAAAATCGTCCTCCGTCAATGCCTGATAGGAGGCGTAGACGGGTCGGGTCACGTCCGGCGAGGGACCGACCGTGGGCGTCGGCTTGGGCAGCGGACGCGGGGTGGCAGCTGACAGTTGACAGGGGACAGTTGACAGTTCTATCTGCTCTGTCTCTACATAGACAATTTCCAGCGGCATGGCGCAGCCCGTCAGCAACAGCGTCAACAGCAGTAGCAGAAAGCGTTTCACAGTGCTCCTTCCCCCGAAGGAGCGCTGCCCCTATCGGCTACAAGATATGCTTGTGAATGTTA
>WRCT01000145.1 GCA_009783775.1 Clostridiales bacterium
ACTGAACCGCGCAGACAGAAAATGCCGCAACCCCGCTTGTTCGCAAGGGTTACGGCACTCTTGTTGGCAGCCCACTTCTGTGTTTTGGATTTATTACTTTGTCAAGTGTGGTACGCTGTACATTGTACATTTCCTCAACACTCGCATACGATAGGGTATGGAGAATCTAACCAATCCGCCCTTCCCCGGTACGTCTCTGCGCGTGGGTTCGCGCGGGGAAAATGTTCGGCTTATGCAGCAGTATTTGAACGCGTTGGCCGTGGCCTATCCGGTCCTTCCGACCTTGGTGGCGGACGGCGTTTTCGGTCCGCGCACGCAGGGCGCGGTGCTGGCTTTTCAGCGTTTGTTCGGGCTGCGCGCGGACGGGATCATCGGGCCGATCACCTGGGCGGCCATTGTCGAGCGGTACAACCTGCTGCAGGCCCCGCCGCCCCCGCCGCTGCCTCCCCCGCCGCCGACCGGTCCGGCCTTTCCCGGCGCCTCGTTGCGGGTGGGTTCGCGCGGGGAGAATGTTCGGCTTATGCAGCAGTATCTCAATGCGCTGGCGGGGGTGTTTCCCTCGATTCCCACACTGGTGGCGGACGGTATCTTCGGGCCGCGTACGCAGAGCGCGGTGGTCGCGTTTCAGCGGCTGTTTGGGCTTACGCCGGACGGGATCATCGGGCCGATCACCTGGGCCGCCATTGTCACGCAGTACAATAATATTCAGGCGCCGCATTTCAAAGTCGTGCTGGACCCGGGCCACGGCGGCACAGATTCGGGTGCGGTCAACGGGGCGCGGCTGGAGAAGAACGACAATCTCAACCTCGCGCTGGAGGTGCGGCGGCGGTTGCAGGGACAGGGCTTGGACGTGCTGATGACCCGAACCATGGACGTATTTGTGCCGCTGGCAGAGCGCAGCGCGTTCGCGAATCAAAACGGCGCGGATATCTTTGTGTCCCTGCACCGAAACAGCAGTACCAGCGCCGCCGCCAACGGCGTGGAGACCTTTGTGCAGAACGGCGCGGGTTTTGTGCCCGTCAGCTACGCGCAGGATGTGCACGGGCGGATCGTGGCCGCGGGCGTGCAGAACAACCGCGGCCTGCGGCAGGGGGATTTTTCCGTGCTGCGCAATACGGCCGCGCCGGGTATGCTGATTGAGCTGGGCTTTATCTCAAACGCCGAGGACAACCGGCTCTTTGACCAGAATTTTGACGCCTATGCCTCCGCCATCGCGCTGGGTATCGCCGAGGTCTTAAAAAACCCGCCCACGCCCTCAGCGGCTTATTTCAATTACAGCGTGCAAAGCGGCGACACACTGTCCCAAATCGCGTCGCGTTTCGGCACCACGGTGAACGCGATTGCCACGCTCAACGGCCTGACCTCTACCGTATTGTTCGTGGGGCAGATATTAAAGATTCCGAGTGGGGCATGATTTGTTCACATCATATGCAGTTTGGGAGACTGGATTGCTTCGTCGTGTTGCTCTCTTGTGTATGTTGCTTTCCTACTCCTCGCAATGACACCAGGAATCATACTATAGTGTTCCGTTTCGCTTGTTGAAGAGAATGTATAAATATCCTCTTTTTGAATGACTCACAGTATTCCGGACCGTTAGGGTTTGTATTCAATAATGTCGTGTATCTGACAGTCAAGAGCGTAGCAGAATTTAGCCAGCACGTCCACATCAATGCGATAAACACACCCCAAATAATACTTTTGGACTGTGTCAAATTTTATGCCCGTCAGCACGCAAAGTCGGTTGCGGGTGATCTGCTTTTGCGCCATAACCTCTTTTAATTTGATGTGAACGCGACCGTAGTCCCTCATATCAATAATGCTTTTTCCCTCGTTCATCACACCCAAAGCCTACCACCAAAACTCCCTGTTGACATTCTCCCTATACATGGAGTATTATGTTGTTGTACTCCATGTATGTGGAGTATATGACGGTCAAAAAAAGACAAGGGGATTATCTGCAATGAAAAACAAAAAACGTCAAAGATTTCTCTCGACTGCGCTGTTGTTGGTATTGGTTGCGCTCCTGTTGCTCTCTATGTTTTCTGCTTGCGCGCCAAAAGAAATGACTGCCGAAGCTGCTCAGGAGCTGCTGACAAAAGGAGTCTGGGTCATGAAAATACTCTTTTTTATTCAGCTTTCCCTGGTGTTGGGGCTGCTTACGGCAGCGTTGGTGCTGGCTATCATTATTATGATTCGAAAATGGTTATAGAAAGCAATTGACACTGTGTCCCCTTAACACCGAATCCCCTTGTCATTGGTTGTTGAGTGGCAAGGAGACAGATCCCTTCAGGGTGTTAGGGGGACAGAGTGTCATGAAGATAAAATCAAATTAGTTGGAGGTCTCATTATGCCAAACAGTGTTGCAATCACCATCGGAGCTGTGCTTGCTCTCGTCGGAACCATCATCGCCTATGTCCTGATTATCCCCGAAAAGAGAAAGGCCGGCCTCAACAAATTCCTGCTTTTTCTGCACGACACATTCACGTTCAAAAAGCTGTTGCTGGAAACCGTTCTGCGCGCGATGTATGTTTTTTCCACCATATTCTGTGTATGCGCGGGATTCTTCCTGTTGTTCGCGGGAACAAGGTTCTACGGTTACAATTGGTACGGGTCGGGCAGCAGTTTTCAGTCCTCCGCCCTTTCCGGTCTTGCGCTGATGGGGTTAGGTCCCGTTGTCGTCAGACTTACTTATGAAGGTCTCATGCTTTTTATCCTGCTCGTCAAGAATACCATTGAAATCAATAAGAAGATGAGCAGTAGCGATGAGTGAGAAATGGAAGATTTGGGGTTCTTTGGCCGCGTTTCTATTTGTTGTCTTGCTTGTGGCGTTTGGCTTTGACAATGTTGACAATGCTGTTGTTGCCTTTATCTTAATCCTCATCGGCATCTTGGCCTTAATCGTCGCAATAAAGGTACTAAAATATCAGCGACAGTTTATCTGTCCAAATCCAGTATGCAGAAAAAAAGCTTTTCAGATTGCAGGCGACAAGGAGCTTGTTGATGAGTATCTTTCTTCGAGAGCTGTTTCCAATTACCATACCGTGGAAAAACCGGTAAGCGCTTTTACAGAGGAAAAACCCTCATCGTCTTTTATAGGTCGAGATCGATACAAGACTGAGTTTACCACTAGGTCCGAGACAATCGAAACAACCAGCTATGTGCCCTGTACTGTGCGAGAATACAGAACGCTATGGAAATGCCAAGAATGCGGCTATAGTGAGTATCGCTATAAATCGGTGACCTTATAATTTTCTTATTTAAGAAACTACCCAAAATCAAACACAATACCCTCGGGCAGGGGGTTGAGATTGCCGAGCTGGCGGTCGGACAGCAGGCTGGCACGGCGAATGGCAAAACGCCCGTAGCGGCGGCGGATATCGTCCACCGCGAATTCCAGGTTCTCCCTGCGCATACGGGCGATCTCGGCCTCGGATTGGAAGAGGGAGAGCTGCGCGTTATGTTTTGACGGCACAAGATTCGACGCCCGAATGCCCACGCTGCGCAGCGGTTTGCGAAAGTCATAGTTGGCGGCAAGCAGCCGCATGGACGCGTCCAGGATTTCCGACGAGAGATGGGTCGGCCAGGGCAGGGTGAGCTGGCGTTCAAAGCGCGTGAGCCCGTTGTCACGCAGGCTGATCTGCACCGTGCGGCACTGGAGATTGAGCTCGCGCAAGCGCTCGGCGACGACCTCCGCATAATGCTGAAAGACCAGAAGACAGTCGCGCGTGTTCTCCAGATCGCGCGGCGTGGTCACGCTGTTGCCCACGGACTTGACGGCCGTCTCATGCCCCGCCGGTCGGACGGGCGAGGTGTCCCGCCCGTTCGCGTAGGCGTGCAGATAAAGCCCCGGCTTGTGAAACCAGCTCTTGAGCAGCGCCGGATCCGTGCGCGCGATATCGCCGATGGTGACAAGGCCGTAGCGATTGAGTTTGGCTTTAGTCGCCCGCCCCACGCCCAGCAGATCCTGCGCCGACAGCGGCCACAGGATGTCCCGATAATTCTCCTTTGTAATGACGGTGCAGGCGTCCGGTTTTTTATAGTCCGAACCGAGCTTGGCGAAGATTTTGTTGTCCGCCAGACCGATGGAGACCGTGATGCCCAGCTCCCTGTGTACGCGTGTCCGGATCTCGTCGACCAGCGTCTCCGGCGAATCGGCAAAGAGATGCCAGGAATGCGTGATATCACCCCACATCTCGTCCAGGCCGAAGGGTTCCAACAGGTCGGTATAATCGGCCAGGATTGCACGAAACGCACGGCTGGCCTGCAGATAGAGCGTATAATGCGGCGGCACGATGACCAGGTCGGGGCATTTTTGTTTGGCCTCCCAGATCGCCTCACCCGTCTGCACGCCGAAGGCCTTGGCCTCGTTGCTCTTGGCCAGAATGACACCGTGCCGTTTTTCCGCATCCCCGCCGACCGCCACGGGCAGGCCGCGCAGCTCGGGCCGGTGTTGGATCTCAATGCTGGCAAAGCAATTGTTGATATCCGCGTGAAAGATTTTTCTGGGTTTCATGGCGCCCCCACAATGCGAACATTTGTTCGGTATTATTGTATACCGCAAAGCCGGGGAAGTATAGTGGGAATATTTTACAGTGGGCAGTGGACAGTGG
>WRCT01000146.1 GCA_009783775.1 Clostridiales bacterium
ACCCGTTTGCTGGGACTGGTGATCCTTGTGCCGTTGGTAATGGAGTATATTTCAAATATTCAAATCACCCGCCGAGAAATGGACACCCTGCCGTGGAAGTTTACCCTGCGGCAGATATTCCTCGGCCTCTCCCTGCTGCTGGTTCCGCTGGCCTTCGGGATCTATCTGTTGCAGAACTATCTGGTCACCGGCAACGCCTTTCAATTCCTTGTCTATCAAAACCAAAACTGGCACCAGCAGTTTTCGATTTTCTTCCGCACGCCCGCCTACCAGACGGACTATCTGATCAACGCCATCTTAAGCGGTAGCCGCAACATGGTCTTCGGGCTTTGGCTGCCCAACCTGCTGGCCATCGTGATCTCCCTGGTCATCATGCTGCTTTCGCACAGGCAGCTGCGCACGTCCTATACCGCCTATTTTATCTGCTATTTCTTTATGGGTATCAGCACCAGCTGGCTGCTCTCCGCGCCCCGCTATCTGCTGGGTTGTTTTCCCCTGCTGATCGGCCTCTCCCTGCTGACCAAAAAACGCTGGGTGGATATCCTCGTCAGTATCGCCTGTCTCGCGGGCTTTGTTGTCTACTTCTATCTCTTCCTGTCCCGACAGCACGTGTATTAATCCGTGAAAGAGCCGTTTTTTCACAGTAGGCCGATGATTTGGATCGCCGTGACCGTGAGCCTTGGTGTGCTTGCGTCACAGATTCTGCCGGTCAGTTTTGTGCTGTCGCTATTGATCCTTGCCCTTGGCAGCGGAGTTCTTTGCCTGTTTATCAACAACCGCTTTTCTCTGCCACTTTTCGCATTTGCGCTTACCTTGGCGCGCGTGCTGTGGTTGCCATCAGACTTTTTCTCGCTCAGTTCTGGTTCTGCCTTTGCCTTTCTGCTGCCGGTCAGAGCATTCTTTATCCGCGCGCTGGACGCGCTGTTTGGTTCTGATAACGGTTTCGCGCGCGGAATCCTGCTGGGCGACAAAACGGAAATCTCCCGCGATTTGATGACCTCCTTTGCCAACAACGGCCTGGTGCATTTGCTCTCGGTGTCCGGTCTTCATGTCAACATCATTGCCCGCACGACAAAGGAAATCACCAAGCCTTTCCCGCCCTGGCCGCGCCTGGCGCTGCGTATGCTGCTGGTGCTGTTCTATGTCGGCCTCACCGGTTTTAACGCGCCCTCTGTGCGTGCCGCGCTCATGCTGCTGGGGCTTTGGATCGCGATCCCGCTGCGGCGGCAGGAGGACGCACCATCCGCTTTTCTGTTCTCTTTCGCGGGCGTCGTCTTTCTCATGCCCGAGGCCTGGGGCACAGCCTCGTTCCAAATTTCATTCGCCTGTATGTTCGGGCTGCTGGCGCTGGAGCGTCCGATACGCTACCTGCTGCGGCTGCCGGAGGGCAAACTTTTCAACGTCCTGTCCGGCACACTGGCCGTGACGGTCACGCTGCTGCCGCTGTTTACTTACTACTTTGGCGGCGTCTCGTGGATCTCGCCCTTTGTATCCGTGCTTGTGCTGCCCGTCGTGCCGCTCATCACGCTCTCCGGTTTTTATGCCATGCTGGTCTATCCGCTGCTGCCCGCCGTGGGATCGATCATTGCCGCGCCCGCGCGTCTTGGGCTGTGGGGCATTACAAAGCTCATGGAGCTTTTGGACGTCACCCTGCTGCCCCTGCCCCGTCCCCATGTGGCAGTGATCGCCGTTTATCTGATTGGAATCCTTTTCCTCTCGCCCTTCTTCCTGCCCAACAGAAAAAAGGGCCTGCCCATTATCGGGTTGACCCTCTTTGCGCTCAGCATTCTGCTTTGGATTATTCTATAGCCCCCGCACCTGACAGACGCCAATCTTCTCCCGCACGGCCTGCGCGGTCTCCTGCACATAGGTCGGCGGGTGTGGGCGTTCGTCGCGCTCGTCACGCGTCCGATATTGTTGCAAGTAAAAACGGTCCGTTCCCTCGATCAGCTCCACGGCGGATAAAATATCCTCTTTTGTCAATTGTGGCGCGAAGGTGGTGCGAAATTCGTGCGGCACAGATCCGTTGCGCAGATAAAAGATACTCCGCTTGATCGCCTGCATATCGTTTTTCACGCCGGTAATCTCGTCGTACCGACACTCCGGCGCTTTGAGATCCATCGCCACATAGTTGAGCAGGTTCTGCTGCGCCAGCGCGCGGAGCACATCCGGCTTTGTGCCGTTCGTATCCAGCTTGATTAGATACTCCATGCCCTTGACCAGCCGCAAAAACAGCGGCAGGTTCGGCTGCAGGGTCGGCTCGCCGCCCGAGACCACCACCGCGCCCAGCAGCCCCTTGCGCTTGTCCAGATAGGCCAACACTTCCTCTTCCTCGATCAGCGGCGCGTCCCGTCCGATGATGTGCGCGTTGTGGCAGTAACCGCAATTCATATTACAGTACGGCGTAAAGACTACCGCGGCGGCCTCGCCGGGGTAGTCTAGTAGGGATAGTTTCTGGAGTCCAGCTATAAGCATAGTTGTAAGATACAGGTTACAGGTTACAAGGGTTTAGGTTGTAGCTTGGTTATCATTTTGCTTATTTCAGTCAAATGGCACAGGGCTAGGCTGACGTCATCTTGTGTTAGATAACCAATCCTTTGGCAGATGAGAAACTGGGTTTCAAGTTCAGCGGCAGAGCCTTTGGCGATTCTTAAAAACTGTTGAAATTCCTTTGCTGTTTGTCTGCCGTTTCCCTCTGCGATATTAGAAGGGATGGACACAGCCGCTCGCCTCATCTGTCCAGTTAAGGAAAAGAGTTCCTCTCTAGGCAGCTTTCTCGTCTGCTTATATGTCTCCATTGTCAAATCCATCGCCGCTTGCCAAACGCGAAGGCTTTGGTAATTTGACACAGACATACCCCTTGTCCTTCCCTTGTAACCTGTAGCCTAGAACCTGTAACTACTGCGCCAGTACAAACTTCTTTCTGAGCAAGTATTCCTCTTTTTTACCGGGATTGTAGTTCTGGACCGGCCGCAGGTAACCGACCACACGGCTCCAGACCTCGGTGCGCTTGCCGCACTCGGGGCAGGCAAAGTGCTCGCCCGCGATATAACCGTGCGCCTGGCAGATCGAGAAAGTCGGCGTGATGGAGATATAGGGCATCTTGTACTTTTCGAAGATGGTCGCAATCAGCTTTTTGGCCGTCTCAATATCCTCCACGCGCTCGCCCAGGTAGAGGTGCTGCACGGTTCCGCCCGTATAGAGCGACTGCAGTTCATCCTGCAAATCCATGCACTCAAAGATGTCTTCCGTGTAGGTAACCGGCAGCTGACTGCTGTTGGAATACTGCGGTTCCTCCACGCCGGACTGAATGATGTCGGGATAGCATTTTTTGTCGATTCGCGCCAGGCGATAGCTTGTGCCCTCGGCGGGTGTCGCCTCGAGATTGTAGCTGTGACCCGTCTCCTCCTGGAACCGCACCATCAGCTCACGCAGGAAGTTCATGACCTCCAGACCAAACGCCAGACCCTCTTCGCTGCCGATATCCTTGCCCATGAAGTTGAGGCAGGCCTCGTTCAAGCCGACAATACCGATCGTGTTGAAGTGGTTCGTCCAATACTCGCCCGTGCGCGCCTTGACGTTGCGCAGGTAATGTTGGGAGTAGGGATAGAGCCCGTCGTCCGTCTGCTGCTCGATGATCTTGCGCTTGATCTCCAGCGACTTCATGCCCAGCCGCGCGACCTTTTCCAGGCGGGAGAAGAAGTTTTCCTTGGACTTGGCCAGGTAGCCGATTCGCGGCACATTGATCGTATACACGCCGATGGAACCCGTCATGGGATTGCTGCCGAACAGCCCGCCGCCGCGCTTTCTCAGCTCCCGCGTATCCAGCCGCAGACGGCAACACATGGAGACCGCGTCCTCGGGGCTGAGGTCCGAGTTCACATAGTTGGCAAAGTAAGGAATGCCGTACTTGCAGGTGATCCGCATAAAGTCGTCCACCACGGGGCTGTGCCAGTCAAAGTCCTTCGTGACATTGATGGTCGGGATCGGGAAGGTGAACACGCGGCCCTTTGCGTCGCCCTGCAGCATGACCGCGCAGAAGGCGCGGTTGAAGATATCCATCTGCTCCTGGAAGTCGCCGTAGGTCTCCTCCATCAGCTGTCCGCCGACCACCACGGCCTCGTCTTTTAGGGTGCGCGGCACGGTGATGTCAAAGGTCAGGTTGGAGAAGGGGCACTGGAAACCCACGCGCGTGGGTACGTTGATATTGAAAACGAACTCCTGAATGCACTGTTTGACCTGCTCGAACGTCATCTTGTCATAGTAGATGAAGGGGGCGCAATAGGTGTCAAAGCTGCTCCACGCCTGCGCGCCGGCCGTCTCGCCCTGGGTCGTGAACGTCGAGTTGACCACCTGGCCCAAAAAGGACCGCATATGCTTGGCGGGCTTACTTTCAACCTTGCCCTCCACGCCGCCGAACCCTTCCATCAAAAGCTGACGCAGATCCCAGCCCGCGCAGTAGGGGCCGAAGAAACCGAGGTCGTGAATGTGCGCGTCGCCGCTCTCGTGCGCCTGGCGAATGCCCTCGGGATAGACCTCATAGAGCCAATATTTCTTGGTGAACGCCTCACG
>WRCT01000147.1 GCA_009783775.1 Clostridiales bacterium
CATACTTCGAAACCGAGCAAAACCAATCGAACGACCCCACGCCTTCCGTCCTTCCGTCCTTCCGTCCTTCCATCTCCGGATAATACTTACCCAGCCCACACGCCTCGACAAAATCCCCGAACGACCCCTCCAAACCGTAATAAACATAGTAGTCCTTCAACCACCGCACGAGATACGCATTAAGCGAAACCCCGCCATGAAAACTAAAATCTCCAAGAAAGGCTAAAAGCCGCTCCAACCCCTCCTGCGGACTCCCTACGCCCACGTTGTTGAGCAACTCGTAAATGTAGAGAAACATATACGAAACCGAAGTCTCTGCCACCTCGCCGCGCCGCACACGAGACCGCCAAGTGAAATACGACCGCAACTGCTTATACCCCATCATCTGGTAGCAAGGGAAATACGCCGAGAAGCCCACTTTCTCCGCGAAATCGTCCGTGAAATCCCGCATGAACACGGCCTGCTTATAAAAAACCCTCGCGCTCTCCCGTCGCTCCCTCGCCACGTAAAACCGCGACTCCTCCCGCATCCAAACCCGTTCCTCAGCCCTCGCGATATCGCGCATCCGGTCAAACAAATCGCGCACCTCGTCCTTCTCAGCCTCGGGCGGCGGCACGACCTTTTGCGACTGGGAGGGTGTTTTCAGCACAAACTTCCCGACCCCTGCGAAAGGCCCCGAATCGTAATCGATCACGTAGAAGTCGGCATCGTCGGAAAGGGACGAAGGTAACGGAGGCATCCCTGCCTCCGCCGCGTGACCGAACGAAACCGGCGGCTTCGTTTCCGCTGCGATTTGATCGGGACGCGCCGCCTTGGCTTGCCCGTGCGGCGGAGGCAGGATGCCTTCGTTACTTACCCTGCGAGGAATCCTCTCCCCCCTTCGCGGCGGCTGCTCGGAAACATCGAAAATCTCAAATCCCTCATCACTCATTCCTCCACATTATCCCAAATTATCCATCAGGAAAAAAGGGGAAGATTGAATTATTGGCTGACGCAGAAGCGAGACTTGAGCCCCAAAGGGGCTGTGCGGCGAAGCCGCTGTTGCAAAACGGGCGGCTCGCGCTGCTGGGCACGCCGCCGGAGGTGTTCGCGCATGGCGAGGCGCTCAAAGCCATGGGCCTGGCCCTGCCGCAGGCGACCGTGCTGGCGGGGCTGCTGCGGGAGCGGGGCCTGCTTGTGCCGGCCGGTATCTGCACCACGGGCGAGCTGACGATCTGGTTAATCACGAGGTACTGCCATGACTGATATCTCGCTGGGCCAATTCATTCCGGGCAACTCCTGCATTCATCGCTTGGACCCGCGTACCAAGATCCTGCTGATGATCGCCTATATCGTTATGGTCTTTTTGGTCAAGAGCATGGTCCTTTATCTGGTGCCGCTCGCGCTGATTGTGCTGGTGCTGCTGCTCTCGCGCATTTCGCTGCGTTATATGCTGCGCTCCCTGCGCCCGATCCGCTGGCTGCTGCTGTTTATGTTCGTGCTCAATATCTTTTTCAGCCAGCCCGAGAACGCCACGGTCTGGTGGCAATGGCGGTTTCTGGTCGTAACGCGGGAGGGTTTTCTGTCCTCGCTGCTGCTCTCGCTGCGCCTGATCTTTCTGGTGACGGGCACATCGCTCATGACGCTGACGACCTCGCCGATCGCGCTCACGGACGGCCTGGAACGCCTGCTCGCGCCGCTGCGGCGGCTGCGCTTTCCCGCGCATGAGCTGGCGCTGATGATGACGATCGCGCTGCGCTTTATCCCCACCCTGATGGAGGAGGCGGACAAGATAAGAAAGGCGCAGATGGCGCGCGGCGCGGACTTTGAATCGGGTAATATTATCCGCCGCGCCAAGGCCATGATCCCCATTCTGGTGCCGCTCTTTGTCTCCGCCCTGCGCCGCGCGGACGAGCTGGCGATTGCGATGGAATCCCGCTGCTACCACGGCGGCGAGGGCCGCACGCGCCTGCACCAGCTCCATTTCCGCTGGGCGGATCTGTGGGCGGCGGGGGTCGTGGGGGTGATGATTGGTTTTATTATTGTGGTTGGGAGGTTGATGTAAAGGAATAAGTAATAAGGAATAAGTAATAAAGATGGAAAAAACAGCAGAGCTGTTTTATCATTCACTATTCCTTATTATCTATTACTTATTCCTTCGGAACCATGAAGAGAATAAGAATAATCCTGGAATATGAAGGTACAAGTTACGTCGGCTGGCAGATCCAGCCGAATGGAGTTTCCATTCAGCAAATGCTTACAGACGCCATCTTCGGCGTGACGGGAGAGCGGGTGAATGTCATCGGCTCGGGGCGCACGGACAGCGGCGTGCACGCGCGGGCGCAGGTCGCGCATTTTGATACGCAGGCGCGTATGCCGGCGGATAAGTTTGCCGTCGCGCTCAATACGCACCTGCCGCCGGATATACGTGTGCTCTACAGCGCCGAGGCCCCGCCGGACTTTCACGCTTGCTTTTCGGCAAAGCAAAAGCAGTATCGCTACACGGTGCAACTTGGCCCGCACGCCCGCGTGCAAACGCGTAACACCGCCCTGCACCTGCACACCGTCCCTTCATTTGACCTGCTGCAAGCGGCCGCCGCTGCCTGCGTGGGCACGCATGACTTTCGCGCCTTTATGGCGACCGGCAGCAAACCGATGGAGGACACGCGGCGCACGATCTTTTCATCCGAATGGTCGCAAGTTGGCGGCGGGAGCAAGCCCCCGCCCTACTGGCGTTATGATGTAGCTGGCAGCGGCTTTCTCTATAACATGGTGCGTATTTTGGTGGGCACCATGCTGGAGATCGGCTCCGGCAAACTGCCGCCGGAGGCCATGACCCGCGCCCTGACCGGCGGCGCCCGCGACCTGGCCGGCCCCACCGCCCCCGCGCATGGCCTGACACTTTGGCGTGTCTGCTACCCCGATTTTGATACGGAGGATTATCTGGCGTGACGAAGGATAAAGAAATATATCATTCTCTGAATCTGTTGAAAGCAATCGCCATATTCTTTGTTGTGTTCTATCATAACTTCTTTGCGGCAACGGATCTTTTGAGTTCCGCTTCTGTTTGGAACTACCTTCATTACTTCATAAAGACGATTCTCAGTATTTGCGTTCCTATCTTCTTTTTTGTAAACGGAGCGTTGCTTTTTCATAAGAAACTGGACATAAAAAGACACATAAAGAAAATACTCAGGATTATGATTCTTACGCTTGCATGGGCGATAATCACCTGCCTTTTGCTGATGTTGATCAAACAGGAAACGCTATCGATTAAGGATATCCTCAAGAAGATTTGGACATGGGAAATCGGGTGGACAAACCATCTGTGGTTTTTAGCCGCCATAGCGGTCATTTATATCTTTTTCCCCCTTATGAAAAGCGCGTATGATAACAACAAAAAATCTTTTTATTTCTTCTTTTTCGCCATCTGCATCTTCACATTTGGAAATGTGTTTCTATCCATGTGCGCCAATGTATTTCAGAGCATAATCAAAAAGCAATATTTTCAAGGGAACTTTAATTTCTTTAATCATTTTAATGCTGTAAGAGGGATTTATGGCTACGCGCTGGGGTATTTCATGCTGGGTGGTATATGCTTTGCCAATAAAGAGAAAGTCACAGCAAAGAGATTCAAACTGGTCAGCCTTATCATTCCCTTTTCCATGTTACTGTTGATGGCATATGGAATCATGATGTCAAGAACCGAGGACAAAATGTTTGATGTGGTCTGGAACGGATATGACAGTATTTTCACAGCAATCAATGTGCTGGCTGTGTTTATTCTGTCCTTGTCTTATAAAGGAGGGGGCAGAATCGGAAAAGCGATTGCGGCAATCGGAAACAATTCATTGGGGATATACTTGGTTCATATTCCACTTGGCGCATTTTTCAGCCCTTTCTACAAGCAGTTCTTCCTCTCACAGAATCTCATTGTCAACGCGCTTTATGCCTCTGTTCTTTTGTTGTTGTCATTGGGAATCTGCCTGGGGCTGAAGAGGGTGCCAATTGTAAAGCAACTGTTTTCTATATAGGAGGATTGTCTGTTTTGACCCACGAAGACTTCATGCGCATTGCGCTCGACGAGGCGAAAACCGCAGCAGAAAAAGACGAAGTGCCGGTGGGCGCGGTGCTGGTCAAGGACGGCGCGGTGATAGCTCGGGCCCATAACCGCTGCGAGGAGCTGGGCGATCCCACGCAGCACGCGGAGATGATCGTGTTGCGCGAGGGACAACGGCTGCTGGGCAATCTCACGGGCTGCACGCTTTATGTGACGCTCGAGCCCTGCGCCATGTGCGCGGGCGCGATGATCCATCTGCGCCTGCCCGAGCTGGTCTACGGCGCGTTTGACCAACGTTGCGGCTGCTGCGGCTCTCAAGTGGACCTCACCGATCATTGGTTCTATCACAGCGTCAAGACTTGGGGCGGCGTGCTGGAAGAAGAGTGCGCGGCCCTGCTCAAAGAGTTCTTTGCGAACTTACGTCATTGGGCCCACTGATTAAATCGTGAGGGGGAATAGCTGGTCTGCCAAAAGCTCCTATGTTGGGACCATTCTGATAGCCAACCTACCCGGCGAACGATTTA
>WRCT01000148.1 GCA_009783775.1 Clostridiales bacterium
TAAAGGAAATCGGTATATTCGGATTAACTTCGCCCATAAAGGAATAGAAGATCATTGATTGACCGCCTGTAATACAGAGCATGATAAACCACATACCGATAAACTCAACCCAAACAGGATATCTTGTATTGATCCGGCTGTCATGCTTTAATTGCTTTTTCATTCAATCACCGCCTTATATCCTAACCCGTGAACGGTAACGATTTTAAATTCTTCACAGCGTGATAACTCGTCCCGTAGCTTTGTGATATATACATCAACCGCCCTTAAGGTTGTATCATTGTTCATATCCCAAAACTCATCCATCAACTGCTGGCGTGAAAACGTCTTGTTCGGGTAGGAAAGCATTTTGAAAAGGATATTGAACTCCCGTACCGTCACAGGGATTTCTTCGCAGCGCAAAGCGACACTCATTGCGTCCGCGTCCATCACAAGTTCGCCGACCGTCAGTCTCCTTTCATTGGCGATATTCGCGCGGCGCAGGAGCGCGCCGACGCGCAGCACAAGTTCGTCCATGTTGACCGGCTTTACCATATAGTCATCAATCCCCGCGCGGTAGCCTTTTTGCTTGGAGGCAAAATCGTCGCGGGCAGTCATGAAGAGAATGGGAATGGTATCGTTTAAGCTGCGCACGGTTTTGGCAAAGGCAAAACCGTCAATGTCGGGCATCATGATGTCGGATATAATCAAATCGTATAAGGAGTTGTACATGAGATCATAGGCGTCTT
The DNA here is from genome assembly GCA_009783775.1 of Clostridiales bacterium. Lineage (GTDB taxonomy): Bacteria > Bacillota > Clostridia > Christensenellales > CAG-138 > WRCT01. The sequence goes on from WRCT01000148.1 coordinate 729, forward strand.
GAACGTTACGCGCGCCCTTTGCATGGTATCCGCTGTCATTTAGATAACTGCATACAATTTGATTCAGCTTGGCATCATCTTCCACTACAAGAATATGTATCATCATCTCACACTCCCTGCATTTTATTTTTATATTATAAACCATTTGTTTATATTTTGTCAGTGAAATATTGCTGAAATGTTAATCATGGGCCGTGCATGAAACGGCGAAATTTTCACAACCTATGTCTGACAGGAGTGAGTATGCGTATTTCGGTCATTCTTATTTTTAATCTTATCATCATGCTCATGCTTGGGTTTTTGCGGCCGGAGTTCCGCAAGACCTGGCTGAAGTGGGGTGTGATTGCCGCTTTGCTTGCAGCCGCTATGCTGGTGGAATTTCAATGGGCGATGGGGGCGCATGTACTGCTGCACCTGTCCTCCTGCCTGCTGTTGGGTCTTGCGATTCTCCTGTGGCGCAGGGGAGAGGGGCTTTGCGTGCTGGTCTCCGCCGTGCTGGCCGGCGTTGTAGCCTGGAAGGTTGCCGACCTCTATCCGCTCTTTTGGGGCATTGTGCCTGCGCAGGCGCTCATTGCTTTGTTGTTTGCCATGATCTACTGCAAAGAAAGCGGCGCGAGGCTGCTGTCAATCACGCTCGCGCCGATGGTGTCCGGTTTCTGTTTTATGTTTTCGGATTACTTTTTGTTTCGTTATCTCTTCCTGCACATCGGTGGAAGGGAAGTCATGGACGTACAGATATTATCCGCGTTTCTTTTTGCCCTTCTTTGGCGGGCTCGCGGCTTGAACCCTCTTCACATTTTTCGCAAAAAGGTTGGTCTTAACCAGCCATGAGGCAATCAGCGCGGTAATCGGCACGGCCAGGATTATGCCCGTGCTGCCCGCGATGCCTGTGATCAGTTCGCCCACGATAAAGTCATTGTTGATGATGGCGGCGTAGTCCCACTTATTGATCGCAACCAGCAAAAAGGGAACGAGCGCGCTGCCCGCAAAGGCCAGGATCAGCGTGTTTGTCATGGTGCCGATGGCGTCGCGGCCGATGTTCATGCCGGAGCGGAAGAGCTGTTTTGACGTGAGCTTGCCGTTGACCGAATGCAGTTCGTTGATGGAGGACGCGATACTCATGCCCACGTCTGAGACGGCGCCCAGAGCAGCGATGAGTATGCCCGATACAAACAGTCCGCGCAACCGAATCTGCGTGCCTTGATACTGCGCTTGCAGCAGGGCGTCCGTTTCGTCTCCGCCGAACCGCAGCCCGTCGATATGACAGAGCGTGCCCACAATAAAGGCGAACAAGGCGGCAACCAGCACGCCCAGGATCGTGCCCGCCATGGCGGAGAGAGTCTTTTTATTGATCCCGTCCAGAAGAACAAAGCTGACTATTGTAACAAATACCGTGAGGGCAATGGTAAGCGGCACGGGCGGAAAACCGCGCAGCAGCAGCGGGACCAAGATGAGCAGCAGGCAGGCGATCGTAAAAAAGAGGCCGACGATGGAGCGCGCGCCGACCTTGCCGCCGATAAGCGCGGTCAGCAGGAAAAAGACAATTAGGGTGCCGTACAACACCAGGGAACGGTCATAGTTCATCACGGAGAGAGATATATAGGGTCTGCCGTGCGCGTCGGTGTCAGTGTAATCGGTAAACACGTAGACAAGCAGCCGTGTTCCGACCGTGGCGTGCTTGCTGAATGCGCGCGTCATGCCATTGATCAGCTCAAACTGCTGACCCTTGTAGCGGCCCGTCAGCAACTCAACCCGCAGCTCCTGCATGCCGACCATGATGTTTTCGGTATAGGGGTCCGGCTTGGCGTCGTCATACAGCACCTGCACTACCCGCGCGCTTTCAAACTCACGCATCAGCGGATTCACGCCGTCATAGGCATAACCGGGCGGCAGCTCATACCCCTCATACAGCAGGCGGTTCGCGTCGATCGCGTAACCGACGTGCGTGAAATACACGTTGGCGGCGTCCGCTGGGTTTGGATTGAACATGGCGGCAGGCTGGCGCGCACGGTTTACGCCTAAAATAAAGAGCACGGCGGCCACAGCAAGGACAATCGCGACCTTATAGTCCAGGCCCTTGACCCACTTTTTGAAGTCGAATTTCTTTTTCGCCATAACAATACCTTCTTCTTAATAAAAAGTATTCCAGAAAATCGGGCCCCACATATTGGCCAGGATACAGTAGCAGATAATCGCCGTTTTCCAGGGCTGCACGCCGCGTCGGGAAAGACCCATGCAGGCGAGCAGGATCATATAGGGCAGAAAGTCCATCGCGTAGCGCATACCGAACTGGGCAAAGCCGTTGCCATAGTTCATCAGGAAAGGTATGGACGCCAGTACGGTCGCGGCCGCGAGGAACCAGTTCAGCTTGTCCTTCCACTCCGCACGGACCAGAAAGTACAGGGCGGGGGAGAGCACGGTGAGCGACACGCCCGCCAGGGTCGGGATCACATAGGGGTAAGCGGAGAGGTTGATATCCGGCGTCAGCAGGAAAATGGAATGCAGATTGGACCGTATGTGCTTCGCCTGCAGCGGCCCGCCATAGATGGTTTCCGCATGGTTTAAGAAGGCCAGCTGCTCCGATTTGGGCAGCGCCTGCATGATGTCATACTGGTCGCGCACCCTGTCTTTTAAGAATGTCAAATTGTAACCCTTGTCCATAATCGTGCCGAAACGCGCGTAATTATAGGCCATATAAAACGCGCCCGGGATGGCGGCGCCGGCGGCAAAGAGCAGCAGAGACCGCAGGACGCGTTCGCGCTTTAGGAGCAGATAGCCGGCGAAGAACACCCCGCCCAGCAGGTTGGACAGGCGGCAGGTGACCGCGAGCCCGAAGGCAAAGCCGGCCAGGAAGGTCAAAAGCTCCTCGTGCTTTTTGTTCTTTGACGTGACAAGGAACATCGAGACCAGCAGGAAAAACCAGGTGGCGACATGACCGAAGAACCAGGAGTGTCCCACAGCGGCCAGGAAACAGTGCACCGTGCCGAAGATGGCAAAGACCGTGCACCAGAGACGGTCGCGCCTGCCTGCGCCGATCTCCATGCGCTCCAGGACTTTATAGAACAGCACGGCGTTGCCAGCGCCCAGCAGCATACAGAGGTACGCGGTGTTGAAACCGGAGATCCCGAATAACAAAACAAAGGGCAGGCAGAGCAGGGCGGGGCCGGGCGCAAAGTGCATATAGATCTTGCCGCCGAACTCCACGGATTCCAAGTAGGCGGGCATATCGGGAATGTCCAGCCGCCCGTTGAGCAAGGCGTCGGCAAACCAGGAATAATTGTTGTAGATGACGAACTGCCGGTTGTTGAGCAGGAAGAATACAAAGAAAGTCAAAACAAACAAAGTGATCTCTATCCCATACCTCTTGGGGAGCAGATCGGTAGGACAGGGGCTTGCTCCCGCCGCGATTTTCCTCAAGTAAAGAAGATCCAGCAGCCAAGCACAGACCAGCAGGACGGCAATGACGATCATGGTGGGGAAATATCCGGCGCTATGTTCCATCTTTCACCTCATGATAAATTTCTTCCGCGTTGACGTTCCAAATATCGGCCTTTCCGATGTTGCCGTTTTGCAGCGCTGCCACCGCCTCCATCGCGGTGAGCATGGAGTGGTCCATATTGTTGTAGCGGTGCTGCCCGTTTCTGCCGATACAGTACAGGTTGTCGAAGGTGTTTAAGTATTCACGCACCTGCGAGA
>WRCT01000149.1 GCA_009783775.1 Clostridiales bacterium
CAGCCCGTGTTTGCTTTTGAGGCAAAGGCAGACTTCACCCAGCGGATTCGGGATGAGCGCGTCGCCTCCGGGATGCAGGCCCAAGTCGCGGCGCAGCTCTACGAGTGCCGATGCACGGCGGAAAACGGAAGCGTGCGTCTGACCGCCACTGTCGCGCTCACGGCGACCGTCCTGCAGGCCGCGCAAAAGTCCTGCATTTCCGGCATCACGGGGGCGCGGAATATGGAGGAGCAACGCAGCGCCATCACGCAAAAACGCCGGGCCTTGCTGGGTTCCCACAGCTGCCGCATCCGCGAGGAGGTGCCCATTCCCGCCGGCTGCGCGCTGCTGCATGTATCGGGCACGGCGCAGATTCGGGAGGTCGCGCCCTCGCAAAACGGCATGCTGGCGGACGGCGTACTGCATCTGATGGCGCTGTTTACCGATGAAGATGGAGGGGTGCGCGCGCAGCCCTGCAACATTCCCTTCACCGATACCGTCAGCGGCGAAACCGCCAGTTACGGCTGGGCCACGGTGAGCGTATCCCACATCGACGCCAACATCCTGGACGCGGCGGACGGCATTATGGCGGTGGAGGCGGGCATTGAGATTCGGGTGTTCGGCGCGGTGACGACCGAAACGCCGGTGATCCTGGACGCCTATGACGCGGACGGCTCCTTCCTCTGCCGGCGGGAAACGGTGCAGGCGCTGCAATACGGCGGCATTCACACCAGAAAACTCAGCCTGACGGAGACGGTGACCGTGCCCGCGCACCTGCCGGACGCCTATCTGCCCACCTTCGCCCGCGCCATGCCCGCCGTGACCAATGTCACGGCCGACGATTCCGGCGCGGAGATCGACGGCGTGCTATTGACCACATTTGTATTCCGCTGCGACAAGGGCCTGCTGCACAGCTTTCAGGAAGAAATCCCCTTCACCGTCCGATTGGAGCAGGCGGGCGGCGCGCTCTGCCTGCCGCAGGTCACGCTCTGCAACCTGGCCCTCTCCGGCAGCGGACGCAGGCTGGAGGCCCAGGTGAAAATGCTGGTGGCGGGGGAGGCCTGGCAAAGCGTGACGCAGACCTTCACGGCGGAGCTCACCGCCAATCCGGACCCCGACACGCACGCGGGTATCCTGATCTACTTCGCGGACAGGGGCGAAACCCTCTTTGCCGTAGGCAAACGTTTCGGCCTGCCGATCGGTCAGATCCTGCAACTCAACCCCGAACTGCGCGAACCCTTTGCCGACGGGCAGCAGATTGTGATCGTAAAATAAGTCTGTTTTCAGAAATTCCGCAAAGTGGGCGATATATGTCGCCCGCTTTGCTTGTCATCTCTCGCGCATTTTGCTATAATATAGCTTGCATGGAGATCAAAAACACAAAAGGTCAAAAGACTTGGAAGAGACTGCGCCCCTTTGCGGCGGGCGCGATCAGCGTCGGTTTTGTTTTGCTCGCCCTCTTTTTCGGCGTGCATTATGTGCTCTCGCGCTTTGTCTATCCGGTGGACACAAACGACGCCACCCCTTATGAAATCGTCATACCCAACAACGCCTCAGCCGGCTCCATCGCTCAGATCCTCTACACCGCCTGCGGTGAGGGCAACAAGGGCCTCATCGTCAGCACGGCCTCTTTCAAGGTCTATGTGGACTTTATGGGCAAGGCGGGCAGTCTGCGCGCGGGGACCTATATCCTGTCCAAAAACATGAGTATCGGCGAGATCGTCAACCAGCTCTGTCAAGGCAGCCCGCCCCAGCGCACCCTGCGCTTCACCGTGCCGGAGGGCAGCACGGTCGAGGCGATCGCGACCATCCTGGTGGAAAAGGGAATCATCGCGGAGGAATCCACCTTCTTAACGCTGGCGGGCGACGCGGCCCTGTTTTCCAATTACACCTTCGTGAATGAGCTGGAGAACCGTTCAGAGCGCAGATATTTGCTCGAGGGTTATCTCTTTCCGGACACCTACGAGGTCTATGTCAACGCCTCCGCCGAGGACGTCATCGTCAAAATGCTGACCCGCTGTTATGGTATGTACACCGACGAGCTCGTGGAACGGGCCGAGGAGCTGCATTTGACGCGCGACCAGGTCATGACCCTGGCCTCGATCATCGAACGCGAGGCCGCCGACCCGGACGACTTTGCCAAGGTCTCCGCCGTGTTCCACAACCGCATGAAGGACGGTATGCCCTTGGAGTCCTGCGCCACCCTGTCCTACGCGCTGGGGCTGAACAAATACACCTTCACCAAGGACGAAATGGACACGGTCTCCCCATTCAATACCTACCGCAATAAAAACCTGCCCATCGGCCCAATCTGCAACCCGGGCATGAACGCCATCTACGCCGCGCTCTATCCCAACGAAGACTTTCTGGCCGCGCACTATCTTTTCTTCTGCAATGCAAACCCCGCCGAAACCCGCAGCCTGCTCTTCTCCAAAACCTACGAAGAACACCAAAAGCTCGTCCGCGAGTATCAGCAGTATTGGGACTGACCCGTCCGTTGTAAGGGCGCGTATTGCGTGTCCGCTTACCCAACATTCTTGATTGGAGCTGTTCAAAATGAGAGCCAGGGTGCATGACAAAAAAGCGGGAAAGTATTTCAAGTCGGAGATATACGCAATCATCAGCGTCGGTTGGTTTACGCGTTATTTGGTAAAAGATACAGATTATTACTTTCGACTGGTTGACGCGCTAGACAAGTCGGGAAACGGTCCCCTTTATCCGGTGCTTGTGAATATCATCACTCCGGAAAGACCAGATGAATGGATAAGAGAAAAGGACGCATCGTTGGCGAAAATCAATGCGCTGCTAGCAGGAGAGGAAATTCGCTTTGATTACTTTGCCGGATACCCCTGGGTATTCGAAGCTTCCGCCACTCTTGCCAAGCTGTTGCGTGGGGAGAAGGTTGACGTAGCCGAAAGTGGATTTCCAGCCGTAGATACAAAACTCCCCGGCTGGTGCTACGTTGAAACGCAAGATGACGCAGAGTCTTTGATGCGTGAAGTTTATGGCTTTCACGATTCCGTATTGAAGAGCCTGGATTATATTAGCGGTGCTTGCGTTGATGAAAACAAGTCCATGTTTCCGCTCGATAGTGTGCGCACATTAAGAATGGTTATTGGAAGCCAGTGGAGCGACACGATTGAACTGGTTTTTGAAGGACTGGTCGCACTGAATTTGCGACCAAGCGATGATAATTATGACTGCATTATCATGTGTGCCTCCATTTTCCTAAAAGATGAGACAGCTTTTTGGTCGAATGCAGAAATGGAAAAGGAAGACTGGCCTCCCGAATGCACTTGCGCGAAGGCTTACTCACTGCGATGGCGGTGGTTGCCCGCCCAATCAACGTTCCGTAGGGGCGAGCTGTGGACGCCCGCCCAACCCACTAAACACGAAAGCAGGTAATCCTATGCTCTGGAGCCAACTGCACCCCGCCGACCAGGAACCGTTGGAAGAGCAAATCAACACCTTTGTCGACACGCCTCTATGGGATGATTTGGCGCAACACTTGCAGCAGACCTACTGCATTCAACCGAAACTGTCCTACAGCAATTGTGCCATGGACAAGGGCGAGTGGAAAGGCTGGAACGTAAAGTATAAAAAAAGCGGCAAGGCCCTGTGCACGCTCTACCCGAAACAGGGATATTTTGTTCTGCTCCTTGTGGTGGGCGAAAAGCAATCTCCCGAAGCGGATTTACTCATTCCCGCCTGTGACGCCTACACCCAAGAACTGTACAACAAAACACCCTTCGTTATGGGCGGAAAGTGGCTGGCGATGGAAGTCACAAATGAAAATATCCTGCGTGACGCAAAGAATTTCATCGCGCTTCGCGTCAATCCCAAACCGTAGGGGCGGGGTCAACCCGCCCGCAAACCGGCGTAACCGCAGGGCGGAGTTAGAAGGATGAACATGGAAACCGAATCAAGCAAAAAAACGAAACTTGCCATTCCGGCGATTATAACCGGCGCCATTGTCATCTTTCTTTTGGGTGCGTTTGTTTTGGTCGGTCTGCACGACGGATTGGTGGAATATCTGGCGGAGCAGCAAAAAACCCTGGCGAACGAAGAGCCGACCATCGAAGACTTTCTCGGCGCCGACGGCGTTACATACAAGCGCGTCTTAATCTACCTAAACCCGGGCGATTCTGTCACCTTGCATTTGCCCTACCAGGATGATTTTACACAGACAAATGAAAGCGGCGAACTGTTATATTCCGCCATCGACATCCACCCCAATTCCCATTATCCTCCCGATCCGCTGCCGGGCCGTGTCTACACCTTGGCGCAAGAACTCACCCTCACGCGGGCGGACGGCACGCAAACGCACTTCGTGCTCGGCCCGTTTGATATGCCGCCCCTGGCCACGCCGACACCGCGCCCCACACCGCGCCCGACACCCGACCCGCACGGCCCGCTCACCCTCGAGAACTTTCCGCGCCTGGACG
>WRCT01000150.1 GCA_009783775.1 Clostridiales bacterium
CGCGCCCGCCGAAAGAAGCATACCGCCCAGCCCCAGCGCCCAGCCCGACGCCGTTCGCCCCGCGAGCGGCTTGCGGCAGAGCCAATACAGCAGCAGCACATACACCGCGTTGCCCGCTGCGATCGCGGGCACAACGGGCAGGATCGGACCGATGCCCGCCAGAAACGCGAAAAACGGGGACAGCAAGGCTACGGTAAGCCCGCACCAGAACCCGCCGGCCAGCACTGCCAGGGCCAAAATCAGGTTGACGCAGGAACCCGTGACAAACTGTCCGGCCGGCCGTGTAAAGGCCTGCACGGCAATCAGCAGCGCGAGCATGGCGCCCGTTCGGGTGATCCAAAAAATCTTTACCTTTACATTTTCTGTCATGATGAAAGCACCTCTTGCAATTACTGTGGCCAGTATAGTACAATAAATGCAGCAAGTCGGTTGCCATAGCAACGAAAAGAGGGCCTATGGAAAATATTTACGCATTGGCGAAGCGGTCGCCGCTTTTTTCAGGGATGGATGAGGACGCGTTTGAGAGGCTGTATACCTGCCTGCGCTGCCGTTTGGTGAAGTCGTGCAAGGGCGAGGTCCTTCTGCGGCAGGGGGACGAGGTGCGTGACGCGGGCATTTTATTGAGCGGCGAGGCGCAGCCCGTCAGTGTATCGTTGAACGGCGCGCTCAGCGCAATGCCGCGCCTCAAGGCGGGCGATGTATTCGGCGGCGTTTTAATGTCCGCCGAAAACGCGGCGAGCCCCGTGCACATCACGGCGCTTTCGGATCTTACGGTCCTGTATCTGCCCGTCGGGGGGATCATGCAGGGTTGCCCGCGCGTTTGCGCGCCGCACGACCTGCTGCGCCTGAACCTGCTGCGGGTCATTTCCGAGAAGTTCCTGCAACAAAACCGGCAGTTGCAGTATGTCAAGTTAAAGAGCGTGCGGGAAAAGATTCTGCTGTTCTTATCCGACGCGCGCCGCGCCGCAGGGGCGAACACCTTTTCCATCGACTACGACAGGGAGACCTTGGCCGCGCTGCTGGCCGTCAACCGCAGCGCGCTCTCCCGCGAGCTCGGCCGTATGCGGGACGAGGGCTTGCTTTCCTTTTACAAGAACTCGTTTAAGATCTTCTGATATATAACCGCGAAAAACACAAACAGGGTTCCCGCCCAGCTCCTGGTGTTCGGCCCGGGGGCTGGGTGGGGTGGAAAAAGACACGAAAACGGAAAAATCGTTTTCGTGTCTTTCGTGATCATTTCGTGTTTTTCGCGGTTATCGTCTCCCTACAAATCTCCCTCGATCAACTGAACAAGCCAGCGCAGAATGCGGGCCGCGTCCGCCGCGGAGATGGGCCCGTCGCCGGGTGTCACCTTGGCATTGCGCTCGCCCTGCTCGGTGAGCAGTTGCAACTGAACCAAGTGTCGCAGAATAGCCGCCGCGTCCGCCGCGTTGACCTGGTTGTCCACATTCGCGTCGCCGCGCAAGGTGACGGCGGGCGTTACATTGGTTTTCACGCGCGTGCCCGTGGAGACCGGGCCGGTGTTGCAGTCCGCGTTCTCCTTCGAGCGGGCAAAGAACCAATATTCCGTATCAGGCGCAAGACCGCTGAAAGTGGAGCTGTCCTGCCAGCCGGTGGCCGGGGCGGTGGAAGACGTGCTCACTGCGTACTCGATGGTCTGCCCTGTGGCGGTTTGCAGCGACGAGGACACCGTGACGCTTCGGCTGGTGACGGAGACGGCCGCCGGCGCGTTCACTGCCGCGCCAGTTGCCTTGTTCACCGATATCGCGTTGGTGTTGGCGGAGAAACTGCCGACATACACGCGAATGGTCGTGCCGTTCAGCGCCGCGGTGATTGCCGTGCCGTTCGCCGGGCCGGTCGAGATATTTGAGGCCGCAAAGGCCGCAAAGGCGACGGTCTCCGTCGAATTGTCGCTGAAGGTCAGCCGGACAGAAAGCCCGTTGAGATCCAGCTTTTCGCCGGAGGTATAAGCAAGCTTGGCCGGCTGCGTGACGATAGCGATGCCTGTGATGGTCTTTGCGCTTGTCGCCGCGAACTGATAGGAGAGCGTGATCGTGCCGTCCGCATTGTACACCACGCCTGCGGCAAAGCCGTTGATGGTGGCATTGACGCCTCCGGCAAAGGATTCTCCCGCGTTCGGCGTGAGTTTCACCGTGGCGGTGTACTGTGTGCTGCCCGCGAAGACGGTCGCCGTCGGTGACCAGGACACGGGGCCCGCCGTGAAGTTGCTGCCCGCAGCGGGGACGGCGGCGGTGTTCGGCGCCGCGCCCGTGGACGGACCGGTCACGGCGACAGCCACGCTTGCGATGGCCGTCTTGTCCGTCGTCACGGCCAGGGAGGGGCTTGCCACGGAGTTGTTATAGTTCGCATTGCCCGGTCTGCGCGCGAAGATAAAGTAGGCGGTGTCGGGCGCAAGGCCGGAGAAGGTCATGAGGCCGGCGCCGCCGCTCTGCCAGCCGCCTGCGGGCGCGACATTCACCGTGTTGATGGCGTACTCCATGTCGGTTGCGTTCACGATAACGATCGTGCTTTCCGTTTTGCCGGAGAGCGTGGGCGCGCTTGGCGCGGGACGGTCGCCCTTGGCCACAACGCCTGTGGACACCGTGCCGAGAATCGGGATCGCGCCCCACGCGCCCGTGATGTTTGCGGCGGGAACGGTCGTCGGAATGCCCAGCGCAAGACCGCCGGAACCCGCTGTCGTCGGTATGCCCGTGACGGGCACGGTCACCACGGTATCGCTTGTGCGCACCGCCGCGCCTGCCGTCAATCCTGCGGGCAGACCGGTTACGGTGAAAGCGGAGGGGGCAATCGCGCTCGCCCAGGTCCCGTTATCAACCGTAAAGCTCACACTGCCCGTCACCGCTACGCCGACTTTGAGATTGCTCAGGCCCGCAGCGGACACGATGACGAAAGCGTTGTCCTTCGGCGCCGCTGCTGTTAAGGGCGCGCCGTTGTTCTCGCCGCCCGGATACAACCGGCTCTGGCGCGTGATCTTAAACTCGTCGGGATAGGAGCCCGGCGCGTAATCGTGGCTGTAGGTATACAGCCTCATGTACTCGTTCGCGCTCTCGCCCGTGGGGACCAACTGCGCGGGAATGGCCGCGCTTTCCTGCATGGTCATGGGCGTCCACGGGCTCGCGAAGTTCTTTGCCGAAAGCGTAATCGGCTGCTGATAGGAGAGCACGGAAAACCGCATCGTGAGCTTGTCGCCGACGGCGGCGACAGGCGAGACGTAAACGGTGGAGTATGGGTTGATGTCCGCGCCCGCCGGACCGCCCGAGAAGAGGTAAACGTTCGGGTACTCGGCGGTCAGCGTAAACCGTCCCACATGGCCAATCGGGCCGCCGGAGTTGGTGCGGGAGAAGATTGTCCTGCCGTTGCCGCCCCATTGCAGCTCCAGGTCCAGCCGGTTCTGCGTGCTGGTAAAGCTGACGCTGCGCCATTTGTTCGCCGAACTTATCGGATCGGAGAAGGTCAACGCGGGCAGTTCCTTGTTGCTTAATTCCGTGAGCTGGGGCGTGTCGTTCCAATCGTAAATATGGATACTGTACGCAAATTCCGATGTGGGCGTCGGAATCGGCGTGGGCGACGGAGACGGTGTGGGGGTAGGCGTCGCGCCCGTCGGTGTCGGTGAGGCCGTCGGCCCGGGCGAATCGGTCACGCGCGCCTTGGTATAGTCTCCATCCGGCACCGCGATCCAAACCTCGCCCTCCAGGCCTTCGATATTCCCACTTTGCGCGCCGCTGCCGTTGTTCACGACGATGTTATACGCGCCCTCAACGGTCGGCACGTCTATGACCCACCAGCCGTCCGCGTCTTTTTGTGTCAGCTGCGTGCCCGGCCACGCGCCCAGGACATGGCTGACGGAGGCGGTCCACATATGCAGATAGGGCGCGCTGCCGCCGACGGGCTGGATATGCACGCGCGCGTGGGTGACGGCGTTCGGGTCGAGTTTCTTGTAGGAGAAGGTGCGGGTCACGGTCTTGCCTTCGCTTTCCCACGAGACCTTCACGGAAATGGTCGCGCCGTAGGCGGCGGCCGCGCCGATGGTGATTTTCTGGCCGTTCGTCACGGTCGTCTCCGGCCCGCCGTCAATGCTGATTTTGGCGGAAGAAACGTTCTTTAAGCTGACCGTGAGCTCGTGCGTGTCGGTCTTAAAGCTCGTGTCGCCGACGAGGGTAACCCGCGGACTGTTGTCCGGCTCCTGCACCAGAACGGTGCCGTTTTTGCCGCTGTTGAAGGTGATACTGCCGCCGGTCACCGTGGCCTCCGAACCGTCATAGGCGTTCATGAGCGTCGTGCCGTTGCCCCACAGCGCGCCGACGGGGATGGAGATATTCGTGTTTTTCGGCGCGTTGATACAGGCCGCGACTTTATCACTGCCATAGACGCGCGTGAAGGC
>WRCT01000151.1 GCA_009783775.1 Clostridiales bacterium
CTCTTTCTTTGGCATCTTAAAACCTCCATTGCCTTTATTTTACCTGGCTCTGGAGGTTTACACAATCTTTTCGGCGGTCTCATTGTTGCCGCGCAAATTTTCAATTTATATAAGCACATATAATTAAAGAAAACTGTGCCAGCAGTTTTTTTCTTTCACCCCTCATTCCTCACCCCTCATTCCTCACCCCTCATTCCTCACCCCTCATTCCTCACCCCTCATTTCTCACCCCTCATTCCTCATTCATCATATTTCATTCTTCATTAAAACAAGAGAAGATGACCAAGATGACCAACTTGTCCCTCTGTGCTTATACGGGCCGACAACCCGCGTTAACTTGCGGCAAGTTGTTGTATTGGTGCTATACAAATCCTTATCGTTGCGTTATAATACCAGTATGCTTTTTTCAATTTTTCAAAACCCCATACAAATCGTCTATATGCTGCCCGCGCTGCTGCTCTGCTTGACGGCGCACGAGTGGGGGCACGCATACGTCGCCCTTCGTTGCGGCGATCCCACCGCGCGCGACCTGGGCAGGCTGACGTTTAACCCCTTAAAGCACATCGACCCCATCGGTTTTATCATGCTCATGCTCGCGGGTTTCGGTTGGGCCAAGCCCGTGCCTGTCAATCCGCGCAACTTTCGCAAGCCGCGCAGGGACAACATCTTGGTTTCGCTCGCGGGCGTTACCATGAATCTCATCTTGCTGATCATCGCCATTCTGCTGTACGGACTGCTCTTCGGTCTGTGGCCCCAGCTGGGCCAATACGTCGGCCTGTTTTGGGTCCTCGTTTACTTTATGGTGTTCAACGCGACGCTGTTTATCTTCAACCTGTTGCCTATCGCGCCCCTGGACGGCTCGCATATTCTGGAGGCGGTTTTCGGGCGGGTGATTCCGCAGTCCTTCTTTGCCTTCCTGCGTCGGTACGGTTTTTTGATCCTGCTCGTTCTACTGATCACGGGTGCGTTAGACCCCCTGTTTTCGTTCGTGAATACCGGCGTTCTTGTCCTGGCAAACCGCTTGGCCGGATTCATCTCCCTGCTATGACGACCGATTACCAAGTCTCCATCAGCCAATTCGAGGGTCCGCTGGACCTGCTTTTGCACTTGATCACGCGGGCGGAGCTGAACATCGAGGACATCTTTCTCTCCGAAATCACGGCGCAGTATCTGAGCTATATGGAACAGTTGGATGAGCTGGATATGGACCGCGTCAGCGAGTTTCTCACCGTGGCCGCGCAGCTGGTCTGGATCAAGTCGCGCCAGCTCCTGCCGCGCCCGCCGCAGATTACGGAGGAAGAGGACCCCGCCGTCGCGCTGGTGCGCCAGCTGCGCGAATATCAGCGGATCAAAGAGGCGGGGGAGAAGATGGTCGATCTGCTGGCCGAGGCGAAAAAGAGCCACACGCGCCTGCCCGCCGACTTCCCGCTGCCGCCGCAGGCGTTTGAATTGCAGGGCGCGACCGTGCAGGGGCTGGTGGACGCCTTTCTCGCGCTGCTGACCCGACAGGACGAACAGCCCGCGTCTACGCCCATGCAGCGCGTGTCGCCCGACGCCTATACCGTGCGCGATCGGGTGGCGTTGATCAAGGACCGCTTATCGGCCGGCGCGCCCGTGCGCTTTGACGAGCTGTTTGATTTGGCCGCGCCGCGTCTGGAGGCGGTGACGACCTTTCTGGCGCTGCTGGAACTTTTAACGCGCGGCGAGATCCGAATCTCCCAGCGCGGCCCCTTCAAGCCCATTCATATTCGCGCGACGGAGAGCCTGGAAGAGGACGATGTGGAGTATACGTATTTGGATGAGATGTAAAACAGAGTGAACAGTGAACAGTGGGCAGTATTCAGAACGCTCACGCGGGTTTTTCTACGGCGCACTGACCACTGACCACTGCCCACTAAACCGGAGGTTTCATGGAAAGAACCTACTCCATCATAGAATGCGCCCTCTTTGTCGCGGGCGAGCCGCTGCCGGTCGTTGAACTGGCGCGGATATTGGACTTGAGCGCGGACGAGACGCGGACGCTGCTTAAGGCAATGGAGCGCGACTACCGCGCCGAGGGCCGTGGGCTGCTGCCGCTTGTGACGGACGAGAGCGCGCAGCTCATTTCCAACGCGGATTATGTGTCCTATGTCGAGGAACTGTTTGTGCCCGACCAAAGCCGTCCCGTGTCCCAGTCCATTCTGGAGACGCTGGCGACGGTCGCCTACCGCCAGCCGGTCACGCGCGCGGAGATCGAAAGCGTGCGCGGCGTGCGCTGTGAGTACGCCGTGGCGCAGCTGCAAAAAATGAATCTCATCACGCCCGTCGGCCGTAAGGACACGGTCGGCAAACCCATTCTCTACGGCACGACGGACAACTTCCTGCGCAAGTTCGGGATACATAATCTCGACGAGCTGCCGCTTGTCAGTGTGGAGAGTGGAGAGTTGAGAGTGGAGTGAAGGAAGAAAACGCGCGGCGTTTTCCTCTGAATGGTTTGACTATAAAATAATAAACGGGCGCCCGTTTCGCCCATTCTGCATTCTGCACGCTGCACTCTGCATTCTACAGCGCAACCAGCCGAATATCAAAATCCTTCTCACCAACCGTCAGCAATGCGCACGAAAGACCGCTGCCGCCGAGGGGTTTGGTCAGGCTGCCCGGGTTGCAAACGAGCAACGGACCGTGCGCCGAGAGCAAGGGGATATGCGTATGCCCGTAGAACACGGCGTTGCAGTTTTCTGCCTCCGCCTTGCGCGCCAACTCCCATTCGTCCGTGCCGCGATGTCCGTGCAGCAGCAAAAAACGATGGCCCGCCAGTGTCACCACCAACTCCTCGGGCAAGTCCGAAAGCAGGTCACAGTTCCCGCGCACGCCATAGACAGGGCAGCTCCCCCCTGTCAGCTCTGCTGACGTTCCCCCCTCGGTGAGGGGGGCCGCAAAGGCCTCGCCCAGCCGTTTCAAATCCCCGCTGCCGCCGTCTCCGCAATGAAAGACCGCGTCCAGTGCGCCCAGCTTTTTTTGCGCCTTTGCCAGATTACGCAGGCTGCCGTGTGTGTCTGAGAAGATTCCGATTTTCATGTTCTACCTCCTGTATCAGTGTTTCGCGTAGGGGCGATTATCAATCGCCCGCAAAATGGACGGGCGGGCGGCTAATAGCCGCCCCTACGCGGGATTTGACTAGCCCCTAGCCCCTAGCCCCTAGTCCCTAACAAGCGCCGCTTGCAGCGCTTGCAACGCCCGCGCCCGATGGCTGACCTTGTTTTTATCCGCCTCGGTCAGCTCCGCGAAACTGCAGCCGAGGGGCGCGTAATAAAAATAGGGATCGTAGCCGAACCCGCCCGTGCCGCGCGGGCCAAAGAGCACCCGCCCCTCGCATTCGCCGCGCACAATAATCGGCGGCGCGCCGCGCCGCGCCAAAGCGATCACCGAGACAAAACGGCAGCCGCGCTCCCGCTCGGGCACGTTCGTCATCACGTCCATCAGCTTGGCGTTGTTCGCCGCGTCGTCATGACCTTCCCCCGCGAAACGCGCCGAATACACGCCCGGTGCGCCGCCCAACGCGTCCACGCAAAGCCCGCTGTCGTCGGCCAGGGCCGCGTCAAAATCCTGCGCCAGCGCCAGCACCTCGTTCGCCTTTTTCAACGCGTTCTCCTCAAAGGTGGCGCCGTCCTCGTCGACCTCAATATCCAGCCCCGCCTCACGCATTGTCGCCAATTCCGCGTAATACGGCGTCAGGATCGCCTGTATCTCTTTCGCCTTGTGCGCATTGTTTGTTGCCAGTATGAGTTTCATGTTAAAGGCCTTTCTTTATTATAGAGTGGAAAGTGGAAAGTGGAAAGTTAAGGAGGAAATCCTTCGGATTTCTTTTTATTTTATAATAAAACGGCGAAGGCGTTTTTTCCTCAACTGTCCACTGTCCACTGTCCACTGCGGCGGGAGCAAGCCCCCGCCCTACGATTGGTGGATTAGGAAGACTGTCCACTGTCCACTTTCAACTTTCCACTTCCCCGTCTAAATTTCCATTGCGTCTTCTTTGTTCCGGTTCATGCGCGAAAAGTCCACCTTCATAAAGGCGCGGGTGGAGAGGAACAAAAACACAAGCCCGAATAGGAGCAGTATCCCGAACGCCTCCCACGGGCCGATCGTGAGCCGGCCGATCTGGAAGGCCAGCTCCTCGCCCACCAGATCCGCTGCCGGCAGGTGCAGCTTTTCTAACGTGATGGCGCGAAACAGCGCGACGGCATAGGTCATGGGATTGAAATAACCCACCCACCGCAGCACGGGCGGCAGCAGGGCAAAGGGGATATACGCGCCGGACACGAAGGACATGGGCATGGTGATGGCCAAACTCACCGCCTGAAAGGTCTGAATATTCTTGGCCTTGGTAGCGATCAACAGCCCGA
>WRCT01000152.1 GCA_009783775.1 Clostridiales bacterium
GAGGATGAATGACACCTCGTGCGGGTGATAGGCGACCGCCAGCGACAGGATATATGTTTGCAGCATCTCGCTCTTCCCTGAGCCTGTCGTGCCTGCCACCAGGCCGTGCGGGCCGTGGTATTTTTCGTGAATGTCAAGGTAGAGCGGGCTCCCGCCGCCGCGCGCGCCTATGAGGGCCTTCATGCTCTCATAGGTCCGGTTTTCCAGCCAGTTGCGGTACACGTCGATGCCGCGGGTGTCGGACGTCTTGTACATATCCAGGAAAGTCAGCATCTGCGGGATGGCGCCGGACCCCTCGGCTTCCCTGACTTTCAGGCCCGACATCAGGCGGCATATCTCTTCAAACTGCTGCGAAGGCACGGAATCGAACTGCACGCCGTCGATTGCGGGAAACGCGTTTTCCAAGCTGTAAAAGCCCCTGTACTCTTTGTCCCGCTGTACGATGACCGTGCAGTGGTTGGGCAGCCGGTCAAGGCGGTCGTAGAACAGGAGGGCCGTGAACCCCAAAGACTGCGAGGAAGCCGTTATGCGTTTGACAGCAGCCTCGTTCTCCACCAAGTCCGGGTCCGCTATAAAAACAACGTAGTGGGGCAGGTTGACTTCTTTTTGGCGGTCCTCGTCAGAACGCGTCCGGATAACGCCCGAAAGGTGGTACAGCACCTCGCCCACGCTGGTGGGGTCGTTCGCTACGAGCCGGATGGAGTTGTCCTCCGACCAGCAATGCGGTATCCACTTCGCGAATTCCCAGTTCTCCCCCGGCGGGACGATAAAGACCATCTTCACGTCCGTGTACGAGTGGACGAGGGCGACCTGCGCCGCGAAAATGCGCGCCATCTCCCTTATCGCCCGGCGGTCGTCCCCGATGACGCCGATGAGGTGGTTTTCGAAGATGGACAGGCATATCGGCACATTGGTCAGCATTTCATATTTTTTCTGTATGTCGAACGGGCGCTCGGCTATCGAGTCGTCCGCCAGTGAGAACTTCGTTTTAGGCACTTCAACGGGGTTCAGCGTTGGGACCGCGCCCATGCCCAGCCGCACCTTCAGGAAATCCGCGTGATTGATGTTGCGTTCCCATAGGTGGCGGTCCTGGGTCACGACCCACCGCAGGCATATCCCGATGTTGGGGTAGCCTTCGCACAATGCCGTGCGGTTCTTCGCGTGTTTTTCGGAAATCTCGCGCTCTATGCGGTCAAGGTACTCGCCATATCGTTTCTGTCGGTTCTGTTCGACCTCCAGCTCCTGTTTTTTCTGTTGCCTCACGTTCAGGAGCGCCCAGAACACCCCGATGATCGCGGCGGTCACAGATGTGAATATGCCCATGAACATGAACGCGCTCGTCTCGCCGCCTGTGCCCTGGGCCGACATCATAGTGAAAATCAGCCCGACGGCCATCGGTATCACCATTGTTATCGACGGGCCGATTGTCATCCATATCGACTGTCGGCGCTCTTGCGACGGGGCGGGCGGCGCGTCGATCTCCACGGATTCCTCGTCAAGTTTGGGCATGCGGCGGGGGCTCCGGGCATAATACTCGTCCGTGGAGGACGGCTCCGGGTCGCGCCCGGCAGCTTGCGCGGAGTCTACGCCCACGAGCCCGGCTATTTCGCGCCCTTCTTTTGGCCGGTTGATCGCCAGCAGGTCGTCCAGCCATATGACCTTCAGCCCGAAAATCGAGATCGTGTCGCCGTATTGCAGCGTCTGCCTTTCGTGTACGCGCTTGCCGTTTACGAAAGAGCCGTTCCTGCTCGTGTCGACCAGCGTCGCGCCGGCGGGCGACGGCTCGATGTAGAGGTGGCGCGAGGACACCAATTCCTTTGTGTTGTACCTGATTATGTTGTTCTTGCTTGCCCCGATCGTTATGGGGACTCCCGGCGCCACGTAGAATTGGTCAAACTTCGTCCGGCCCAGGTCCAGCTCCTCGACAAAGATGACGATGTCCTCTTTGCATCTTACGAGGCGCGCGTTGATGCGCAGCCCCTCCGACAGCGTCAGCGGGATGTCGAACAGCACGTGGGCGTTTGGCCGTATGGTCCATACCCCGTCGAAGACGTCCAGCGACAAGGACGCAGCGATGTGGTTGTTTGTTATCCCGCTGTCGATTTCGATCGAAACGGCGCGGTTTTGCACGCTGGGCAGAAATATCTCCTGGACTCCGGCTTTGAGGTGTATCGTGAGGACGTAGTTCATGAATATGCCTCCTTTATATATTTCTTACTATCATTGCCGTGATGTTGTCGTCGCCGCCGCGTTCCAGCGCCCGCAACACCAGCGCTTTGCAGATGTCGGCGCAGCTGCGCGGCTGTGCCATCTCATTTTCCATTTCCGATGATGTGATCATATTTGAAAGCCCGTCGCTGCAGAGCAGGAAAACGTCCCCGCGCTTCAGCCGCATCGAATCCAGAACGTCTGGCTCCCGCCCTTCCCGGACCGGCGCGCCGATGTAGCGGCGCAGTATGTTGCGCGACGGGTGGGTTTTCGCTTGCTCGGGCGTCAATATGCCCTGGCTTGCAAACCATTCGGCTTGCGAGTGGTCCATCGTCACCTGGGTGAGCGGCAGCGCCCCGCGCTTGAAGTACACCCTGCTGTCCCCCAGATGTGCCACGCGGACATTTGACCCGTCGATGTATATCATCGCCAGCGTGCAGCCGGCTTGGCGCCCTCCTTCGCAGAGGGCCATCAGCGAGTCGCTTGTCCCTTCAATGTAAGCGTTCAGGTATTCGGTCAGCTTTCGCGCCCCGGCCGGCAGCAGCGCGCCGATCCGCGACGCGGCTATCATGGACGCCATGTCCCCGCTGCTCAGCCCTCCCATGCCGTCACAAACGGCATATATCTGGGTTTTGTCCGAACTCTCCGACTTGAACAGCCCGCCTTCGTTGTTTTGTTCGATCTGCGCGAATATGCCGTTCAGGTAGTAATTATCCTCGTTGTGTTCCCTCACCTTGCCCCGGTGCGTCCGCACCGCCGCTTCAATGCGCGGCATTCTTGAAAATACCCTGCAAGGACAGCTGTATGCTGCCCATGCTCAGCGTGTCGCCGACTTTCAGCGGGCGGGTATCGTCCAGCTTTACGCCATTGAGCCTGGTAACGTTTGACCCGGAGCGGTTTTTCACGAACACGCACTCAGGGCCTGCGATCATCATGCACTGCAGGCCGGAAACCGTGGCGTTGGTTATTTGCAGCCCCCTGTCCACATTTCGCCCAATGGGGAACTCGCCGCTGACGATCACCTCGTATGACCGGGTGCCGGCGGGGCCCGTCTCCTGTATGTTTACCTGCCAGGCGTCGCCTTGGGGCGGCCCCTGAACGCCCCTCGAGAGCGTAACTGACGACTGCGGCCCTGAAAACAGCGCTTGAGTCTTTTCTTCGAAGTCGCCGTCATTTTGCCAAAGCTGTTGCGAAGGCGGCACCCATGGCCCCTGCTGCATTTGCACGTCCATAGGCTGCCAGCTTTGCGGGGGCGGAGCGGGCGGGCCTCCTTGGCTGTTGGCTTTGGCTTTGGCAACGGGGGTCTGCTTATCGGCGCGCCCGCGCCTGATCTGCATTACCAGCGCGAACGCCGAAAGCCCCAGCGAAATGAAAACGGCGCCGACCAGAATCCATATCAGGGTCTCATTTCCTAATAACATCGGACTTATCACACCTGCCTTTGACGGTAAATAGCGTGCTTTGGCATAACACTCGCCTACTGCTGCGCGCATGCTTGCATGCACGCTTGGCCTTGCCGTGCCGGAAACAAGTTTTACACACGCATATTAACACAGAGTTCACGGTTGTTCAAGTTTTTATGACAATTTTTTTCCATATTTCTTGCTAATTTTTGTATTGTTTTATTCTTTTTTCATGGAAACGTTTAAATACAATGGGATACGTCTTTTCTTTTACTTTCTTTTCTTTTTTAAATATAAAAGATTGACATTTTTTTCACCATAGTTTACTATTATTGTAAGGAATGTAATTAATGCACGGGATGATGGGGGTGCTTTATTTGGAAATGGCAAAAGTGACGAGCAAGGGGCAGATAACGGTCCCGGTATCTATCCGACGGAGGCTCAAAATCAGCGAAGGGGACAAACTCTTGTTCATTGACAGCCCGGACGGCGTTTTGATGATCAACCCCGATTTGCTCCGGGGCGGTCGCGCCGCTGCGGATCCGGTGCCCGCGGACCTGGAACCGGAACTGCAGAGCGGCGGTTCGCCCGGCGCGGCTCCCGACGCCGGGGCGCCCGCAGATTTGGAGGCCGCAGCAGCACCGGGCGGCGGCGCCGAAGACGCCACTCCGGCAGTTCCGCAGGCAGCCCCACAGGCAGCCCCACAGGCAGCCCCACAGGCAGCCCCACAGGCAGC
>WRCT01000153.1 GCA_009783775.1 Clostridiales bacterium
AATTCAGTTACTTTCCTTCTCCCCAAACAGTTTCATTGTCATCCCTTTTGTTCTCAAATAAGAAAACAGACCGCTTTTTTTATGCGAACTGCTTTCTTTTCCCTTAAGTTGATGACATTGCCCAACGGTGGGCGTTTTTTGATGCATAGAGTTTCGCACAGACGGCTCGATTTTCGGTTTTGTCCGCTATTTGTCCACCAATGCCGTCAAAACGGGCTTGCAATTTCTTTTGTCGATGTTTGCCGCTGTGCGTTGCCGCGCCTTTCGTGCCATACTGAATTCCACTCCCGCGTCCACTGTGGAGCTTGCTTTGGGAATTTACGATTTCAAAAATCCGGCATTCGGAATCTGTAAAACCCCTTGACGAAAATTACTTAAATATATTATGATAATAAGAACAAAAAAGTGGGGGCATGGGGTTATGGAACTGAAACAACTGACAAAAACGACGAAGTCCAAGAGGGGACCGGCCCAGGAATGGGTGTTCAAAGTGATTCGCAGCGCGATTGTCAAGGGCGAGTTTCCGCCTGGTATGCAGCTCAAGCAGGATGAGATTTCGGCCCAGCTGAACGTCAGTCATATTCCGGTGCGCGAGGCGCTGCGCCAGCTGGAGGCACAGGGTTTGGTGACGATCCACCCGAACCGTGGCGCCCAGGTTTCCAAGCTCTCCCGCGCGTCAATCGAGGACATGATGGAGGTGCGCGCCTATCTCTCCGCCAGCTTACTCAAGTCCGCCGTGCCCGCCATGACGGCCACGGACCTCAATAAATTGGCCGCGATTTTAGAGGAACAAAAAGCGGAAAGCGATCTGATGAAGGTCGAAAAACTGAATTATCGGTTTCATAAGCTCCTGACCAGCCGCGCGAAAAACCACGTCGGCGACATTATGATCGAGATCATGCACGCGAATATCGACCGGTATCTGCGTTCCGCCTTCTATGCGCGCGAGGACACGCGGGCCGTCTCCCTCGCCGAGCATGAGAAGATTTTTGAGGCCTGTGAAGCGCATGACGCGCAGTTGGCCAGCGATTTGCTGCAGCAGCACATTCTCGCGACCCGCTCCCGCATTCCTGCGGATATTGTCTGACAATGTACAAACTACAATGTGCAAACTACAATTAAGGAGTGCCGCTCTCGGCGGCACATTTGATGGATTTTCTAATCCCATCGTTCAAAGAAAAAGCCGCAAGGCTTTTTTTCTTTCATTGTAGTTTGTAGTTTGTAGTTTCTGCATTCAATATCCCCCGTGCGTCCTCTTCCGCTTGCGCCAGAATGGTCCGCGCCCGGGCCTTTGCGTCTGTCAGGGTTTTCTCCCGCGCGCTCGCCTGCCGCGTCAGTTCGGCGGCCAGCTTGTCCGCCCGCGCGTGATACTCGCTTTCGGCGTCCGGCTCTTGTGGGACGGGCGCGTTGGCAGCGGGCGATTCTTTTTGCGCCGCATGGGCCAGTTCACGCGCTTTTTGCGTGATCCGCTCAGCCTCGGCTTTGGCCTGGCGTATGATCAGCTCCCCCTCCGCCCGCGTGCGTGCCAGCTGACTTTCCCCCGCCAGGATCTGCTCGGCCAGGATGGCGTCGAGCTGTTTGGATCTCTCGCGGTAGCTTTGTTCTTCGTTCATCTTCATGGCCTTATTCTTGCCCGAGTTTTTAATTTTAACCACGAAAAGCACAAAAGGACACGAAAGCGCTGCGGCGGTTTTCCTTTTTCGTGTTTTTTCGTGTTTTTCGTGGTTAAGAGAAACCCGCGTGAGCGATTTTGCGGTTAGCTTTCCTGCGGCCGAATCAACCAAAGTATCAGCCAAGTGACTGCGCCGGAGAGCAGCATAACGCCAAAGTCAAAGGCCGAGAAGGGCGTGCTGAAGATCGGCAGGAAGGGGAAACACGGGCCGATGTGGTAAAGCTGTCTGCCCAGCACAAAGAACTGACCGAGGTAGATGGCAAGCGTGGCCAGGAACGCGATCATGGCAGGCAGCCAGCGGGCGAGGATCGGCTTTTGGCGGGTGAGCAGCGTGCCCGCGTAGGTGCCAGCCGTCAGGCCGAAGAGCAGGAGGAAGAGGCTGTTCATGCCGGCGGTGAGCGCGGAGACATTGAGCCCGTCCGTACGGTAGAAACCGGTAAAGCAGACCCAGATACAAACCCCCACGAATGCCGCGACCGCTGCCAGCTGGGTCCAGAGCGGCACGCGCTTTTCCCTGTTCCCTTCGCGAATCATGCGCGAAAAGCCATAGACCACGCCGATGACCGAAAGCACGATCAAAACGGCGATCAGATAAAAATGCAGTTTGGCAAGCGGCGAGACCGTGCCCGGCACCTGCGTCATGACGACCTGCTGCGCCTCCGCCTCCGTCAGCTCGCGGCAGAGCGCCAGCTGCCAGTATTCCAGCGGCAGGCCGCTGGCCGAGTCAAGCAGGGGCACGTTCTCCATGATGATAATGGTGTTCTCCAGCGCCAGCTCGGCGGCGACGAACACGCCCAGGCCCAACACGGACGCGCCCAATTGGGCAAAGCGTTTGAGCAGCTTAAACAGCTGCGGCATAAAGGCCACCGCGACAATCAGCGCGATACTGATCGGCGTAAAGGGAATGATATAACGCGGGTATTGCTCGGCGATGATTCCCCCGTCGCGCAGGTAGGCCAGCAGCGCCGTTACGCCCATATACAGCGGGTACACGGACGCCAGCACAATGGCGGTGAGGGAGATGAAATAGTTTTTTTTGACGGTCATGGTTTTCTCCTTTTGGACTTAGTGTTGAGAGTTGAGAGTGGAGTGTGGAGCAAAGGATGGGTGAACTACGTTCACCCTTCATTATAAAATACCACAAGGTATTTTTTCCTTCACTCAACTCTCCACTCTCCACTCTCCACTCTTTCGGACGACCAATCCGGGCCCCGACCCAGTTGCCCTGTATACGATCAGGGCACTGGGGTTGGGTGGTCAGTCGCGCCCTACGGTTCATACGAGCGCGGGGTGCGGGCGGAGATGGAGAGCAGAATTTCGTAGGGGATCGTGCCGGCCAGCTGGGCCAGTTCATCCGCGCCGATGGTCTCTGCGCCCTGGCTGCCCAGGAGGACCACGTCGTCGCCACGCCGGACGTCGGGGATATGCGTGACATCGACCATCATTTGGTCCATGCAGATATTGCCGACCTGGGGCGCGCGTTGGCCATGGATTAACACGTCGCTTTTGCCTGACAGGCAGCGCTTGTAGCCGTCGCCGTAGCCGACGGGCAGGGTGGCGATGACCGTGGGGCGGTCCGCCACAAACTTTAAGCCATAGCTGACGCCCTCGCCCGGGGCGATGATCTTGACATAGACCACGCTGGTATGCCAGGAGAGCGCGGGTTGGAGCCCGAAAGCGGCCGAGCGCGGCGTGTCGGGATAGTAGCCGTAGAGAGAGAGCCCCATGCGGACCATGTCGTATTGGGCCCCGGGGCTTTCAAAGACCGCGCCGCTGTTGGCCGCGTGCACAATGGGGCTGTAGCCGCGTGCGTGAGCCTCGGCGATAAAGGGGGAAAAGGTCTCTGTTTGTTGCTCTGTGAATGCGCCGCCGGATTCTTCGGACTTGGCAAAATGCGTAAACAGGCCATCGAAGCTGAGGTTGGGGCAGCGGGCCAGCAGGTCCAGCAGGCGGTCAAACTCGGCCATGCCCTTGGCGCCGATACGGTTCATGCCCGTGTCGACTTTCAGGTGCACAGAGCAGCGCTTGCCCTGCGCCTTCGCCTCGCGTTGCAGGGCGGTCATGGTGTCCGCGTCAAAGACGGTGATGGCCAGGTCGTGAAGGGCCGCCGCGTGCAGGTGCGCCTCGTCCGTCACGCCCATGACGAGAATGGGCAGGTGAATGCCCTCATCACGCAGGGTGACGCCCTCCTCCACGATGGCGACGCCCAGAAAGTCGGCCAGGCCGTTTTGCTCGATAAATTGCGATACGCGGACCATGCCGTGCCCGTAGGCCTCGGCCTTGACGACCGCCAGCAACTTGGTCTCGGGGCGCAGGCGAGAGCGCGCGATTTGGATATTGTGGGCGATGGCGGACAGGTCCACCCGCGCCTGGGTGCTGCGAAGTAGTTCCATAATGCTATACTATAGCATAAAAATGTACAATGTACAAACTACAAACTACAATTAAGGTAAAAACGGCCCCGCCGTTTTCTTGAAAGATATAAAAAATCCAATAGAAAAAACAGCTGTGCTGTTTTATCGTCAATTGTAGTTTGTACATTGTACCACACTTGACAAAGTAATAAATCCAAAACACAGAAGTGGGCTGCCAACAAGAGTGCCGTAACCCTTGCGAACAAGCGGGGTTGCGGCATTTTCTGTCTGCGCGGTTCAGTACTCAAA
>WRCT01000154.1 GCA_009783775.1 Clostridiales bacterium
CTCGGGAATCGGGTGAATGGGGGTCTCCGCCTGCAACTGCGCCAAAATCGACGCGCTGGCGGGAAAGGCCGGCGCGCGGAGCATACCGTCCAACAGGATATCGGTCGTGTCGCCTGCGGGCGCGGCAGGCTTGGGCGGCGCGGGCGTCTCGGGCGCGCACGGCAGCAAGTAATAGCCCTTGCCGTTCTGCTGGTAGGTGCTGAGCGCAAACCCCATCTCGTCCAACAGCGCGAGGTTTCGCCCCACGGCCTTTCGCTCCACTTCCAGGCCGTGCTCGCTTTTCATGCGCTCGATCAGCGTCTTTGTGGTCAAGGGCGACGCCGGACTCGCGTGCTGCTCCAGCACGCGAAGCAGACACAACGATAATGCCTTTTTGCCCCTTACTTCCTCACTCATAGCCCCTAATCCTCGTAGTAGTCTCCGCGTCGATAGTCGTACAATACCCCTTCGTAGCGTTTGATATCCTCCAAAACTTTACCCGCGCCGATGGCGACGCAGGCGGCCGGATCCTCCGCGACAAAACTAACCACACCCGTTTGCTCCGAAATATACTTGTCCAGCCCGAAAAGCTGTGCGCTGCCGCCCGAGAGGCATATGCCGTGCTTGGTCAGATCCCCGCAGAGCTCGGGCGGGGTTTGCTCCAGCAGATCCTTGATCTGATCCACAATGGCGGCGAGCGGTTCGGCCAGGGCGTAGGTCAGCTCATTGCTGCCTAAAGACAGGGACAGCGGCATACCGCCGCCCAGCGAGCGCCCCACCACCTGGATGGGCAGCTCCTCCTTGCGCGGATAGGCGGAACCGTAACGGATCTTGAGCTCCTCTGCCGCGCGCGTGCCGATGGCAATGCCGTGCTGCCGTTTGAAATAGCGCACGATGGCGCGGTCAAAGCTGTCCCCGCCCACGCGGACGGAGCTGGACGCCACGGCCTTGCCCAGGCAAATCACAACGAGATCGCTCGTGCCCGCGCCGATGTCCAGCACCAGCCGGCCCTCGGGGGCGAATACGTCCAGTCCGGCGCCGATGGCCGCCGCCATGGGCTCGAAAACCAAATAGGTATAACGCGCGCCCGCGCCTTCGCTGGTCTCGATCACCGCGCGCATTTCGACCTCCGTCGCGCCGCTGGGCACGGCGATGGCCACACGGGGCTTGAACAGCACGCGGCTGCCCGCGATCTGCGTGAAAAAGTGGGAGAGCAAACGTTCGGTCGCGTCAAAGTTGGCGATCACACCCTCTTTGAGCGGCTGCACGACCACCAGGCTGTCGGGCTCGCGCCCCAGCATTTCCTTGGCCTGCGCGCCGATGGCGACCAGTTTGCCGGAGCCGCGCTCTACCGCGATGGCCGTCGCCTCACGCAGGACAAGCCCCTTGCCGCGCACATAGGCTAACGTGCTGGAGGTGCCGAGATCCAGGCCGATATCGGTGGAACGAAACAAAGACATATAGAGACCCTTTCCGAAACAAATCCCATTGTTGTACCATTATTGTACCATAGGAGAATCGGGAATTGATGAACAAATTGCGACGGTTTTATGAATTATGGCTGTGTGGCTTCGGTTTTTATTTGATTCGCGGAAAAGATGGCGGGGTTGTTGACACGGATTTGCACAACGCCGATGACATCTTCCAGGGCAACGCAGCCGATCCGGCTGTTGCGGCTGTCGTCCTCATAGGAACGGTTGTCCGAAAGCACGAACACGGCCCCTTTCGGCACCTCGCGCTCGGAGAAATTCCCTTCGGCGACTTGGCAATAGTCGCTTTCGTTTAACAAAAATTTATCGTTGATAATCACGCGGCCGTTTTCGATCCGCACGGTTTCCTCGCCCAGGGCGATCACGCGCTTGATCAGATACTCGCCGGTAATGGGGTGTAAAAACACGATCATCTGTCCCCGCGCGGGCGGCCGCTGAAATTTGGACAGGCGGTTATAGAGCAGGATATCGCCCGCTTGCAGGGTATCCGACATGGATTGGTTCGCCATCGAGATGGGAGAAAACCAAAAGGTGAACAGGAAGAGAACCAAAACGGCGCCCAGGACCGTGCCAAGGCACCATTGCAGCGTCTTGTGTTTGCGATGTTGTTTGTAGAGGCGTTGCGCGCGTTCCATTCTGTGCCCCCTTAATACTTTGGCCGCGGGAAGAGCCGTATTTGGGAAAGGGGATAAAGCCGTATGACGACTTTGCCAACCACGCGGTTTATGGGAACCGCGCCAATGCCCGGTGAGGAGCTGTCGCTGCTGTTCGGCCGATTGTCGCCCAGTACAAAGACGCAGCCTTTTTCCACCGTAGTCGTCACATCATACCGATTGTCAATGGGTTGGTCGAGGTAGGGTTCGTCCAAAAGCACACCGTTGATAAAAACCCTGCCGTCCTCGATTTGAACCTCTTCGCCCGCCAGGCCTATCACGCGCTTGACGCGGGAAAGCGACGGATTGTTGGGGTAGTAGAGAATGATAATCTCTCCCCGCTTTGGAGAAGAAAACGCGTAGGTGAGTTTTTCCACGGCCAAATACTCGCCGTCTCGCAGGGTAGACAGCATGGATTTTCCCTCCACTTGCACCGGCTCGATCGCAACGGCACGCGCCGCCAGCGCGAACACAAAGACCGCCAGCAGCAGTACGCAAAAATCCAGCGCGCGGTATTGCCAGCCGCCCTTCAGTTTCTGGTTTCTCTTTGCTAATACGCGCCGAAAGGCCGCCATGGTTCTTTTGTCTTGTTTTTGTTCTGCCATCTGCTTCCTTTTAATATATCGGGCGGGGGAAGGTTCGGATATGGGACAGGGGATAGAGCACAACCGCCACCTTGCCCACGATCCGTTCGATCCGAACCGCGCCGATACCCGGCGTGGAGCTGTCCTTGCTGACACGGCGGTTGTCGCCCAGCACAAAAACACAGCCGTCTTCCACCGTGGTCGTCCCGTCGTACCTGCCGTCAATGGGCTGGTCGAGATAGGGTTCGCTTAAAAGCACGCCGTTGATAAAGACCCTGCCGTCCTCGATCTGGACCTCTTCGCCCGCCAGGCCTATCACACGCTTGACGCAAGTATACTCCAGATTATCGGGATAGTATAAAATAAGGATATCCCCGCGCCTGGGTTTGGAAAACGCGTAGGTGAGTTTTTCCACCACCATGAAATCCCCCTCGTGCAGGGTGGACAGCATGGAAGTGCCTTTCACGCGGACCGGCTCTAATACGGCGACGCGCACCGCCAGCGCGAATACAAAGACCGCCAGCAGCATGATGATAAAGTCCAGCGCGCGAAACCGGCCGCCGCCGGGCAAGCCGTCGTTGCGTCGGGTTACCGCACGCCGAAGCGCCGCTTTGTTTTTTTTGTCCTGTTTTGTTTCTGTTTTCATTTCGTTTTTTTATCTCACACCAAACGGCCGCTTTCGTTTTGTTTTGCGTCCTTATTCTTCATTCACGCCGGCTGTTTCGATCGCGGCGTTCTCCGCCCCGGCAAGGGTTTTCTTGCCGCTTTTTAGAAACTTTAAGCGGTCCAACATGACGATGTGCCCGCAGGTTTGGCAGCGGATCTTAATGTCCGCGCCCGCGCGAATGACCGTCCACACGTTCCCGCCGCAGGCGTGCGGTTTGCGCATTTGCACACAGTCGCCCAAGGATACCTGCGTCAGCACGGGCTTTCGACCTGATACGTCAGGTATTTGGAAATGACTTCGACGATCGCGTCCGCCTTTTCCTCGTGCATCAAATGCCCGCCGTTTCGGATGATGTAGGGAATGCTCTGGGGAAGGAAAGCCTGCGTCTCCTCCATATTCTCCATCGGCCGCCATCTGTCGGCGTCCCCCCAAAGCAGTAAAACTTCGCGGGGGGTTTCCAGGAAGGCCTTTTGCGCGAGCGGCAGATCGAAGTTGCGCAGGCTGTAGTGCAGCGCCTGGCGGGAGCGAAAATCGTCCAGCGTTTCAAAATACTGTTCTGCCACGGTCTTATCGCAGAGCGTGGCGTCATAGTAGCAGGAGGCGAGCGCCCGCGCCACGTGTTTTTGGGAATAGCTCTCCCGCACCAGCGCGCCAAAGGGTGACCGCTCCATTTTTCTCATTTTCTTCGGCATTTGCGCCGTGACCCCGCCGGGCGCAATCGCGATGACCTTGGCGAACCGCTCCGGCTGTTTTGCCGCGGCATACAGCGCATAGACCGCGCCCAATGAAAAGCCGATCATGTGCGTCTTTTGCAGGCCCAGCGCGTCGCAGAACGCCAGGATACTGTCCGCCACCTCGTCCATCGAATAGTTCATGCTGTCCGGCC
>WRCT01000155.1 GCA_009783775.1 Clostridiales bacterium
CCAAGATGGAGCTGGGCGAGTTTGACAACGGCGGGCGGCGCAAGTCCGTGCCTGTCAAGGATAGCGAGTTCTCCATGGCGTTCGACACGGTCATTCCCGCCGTCAGCCAGGTCGCGGACACCTCGTTCACGGCTGAGATCGACAAGACACGCTGGGGCACCTTCAACGTCGATTCCGACACGTTCATGACCTCTTTGGACGGCGTGTTCGCGGGCGGCGATATCGTGCACGGACCCGACACGGTCATTCGCGCCATTGCCGACGGCAAGCAAGCGGCCGAGGCGATCGACAAATATCTGGGCGGGCGCGGCGTACTCAACAAGGGCCCCGTCATTGAAATCGACGACGTCGCCAGTGAGGACGAAGTGGTCGAGCTGAACCGCTATCCGCTGGATATGCTGGACCCGGAGAAACGCAAGCACTCCTTCGACGAGGTGGTCAAGGGCTATCACAAGCTGACCGCCATGGCCGAGGCAATGCGTTGTCTCCACTGTGAAAGGAGGTAGCGACCTATGATTAACCTGAACATCAATAACCTGCCGATCACCGTAGAGGAAGGCACGACCATCATCGAGGCGGCGCGGCAGCACAACATCAATATCCCCAACCTCTGCTATGTCAAGGGCTTGCACACAATGGGCGCCTGCCGTATCTGCGTGGTAGAGGTCGAAGGCGCGCGCACTTTGCAAGCCGCCTGTATCACAAAGGTCCGCGAGGGCATGGTCGTCAAAACGAACACCGCCAAAGTGCGTCGGGCGCGCAAGGTGCTCTATGAGCTCATGCTTTCCGACCACGCGCAGGACTGCTTAAGCTGCACGCGCAACCAAAGCTGCGAGTTTCAGGCCATGGGCAAAATGCTGGGCGTGGAGACCTCCCGCTTTGAGGGCGCGCGTTCCAACGCCAAACTGGACGCCTGCGCGTCCATCACGCGGGACCTGACCAAGTGCATTCTCTGTCGCCGCTGCGTGACCGTTTGCCAGGAGATCCAGGGCGTTTGCGCGCTCGCGCCGCAGAATCGCGGCTTCGACACCGAGATCGGCCCAGGCATGGGCGCGCAGATGGGCGCCGTCAACTGCGCCTTCTGCGGCCAGTGCACGGTAATCTGCCCCGTGGGCGCGCTGCGCGCCACGGACAGCACGGAAAAGGTTTGGGAGGCGATCGGCGATCCCGAAGTCCGCACCGTGGTCCAGGTCGCGCCCGCCGTGCGCGTTGCGCTGGGCGAGTCGTTCGGCCTGCCCGCAGGCACACAGGTCACGGGCAAGATGGCCGCGGCCTTACGGCAGCTGGGCTTTGACGACGTGTTCGACACGAACTTCACGGCCGACCTGACCATTATGGAAGAGGGCACGGAGCTGCTGACACGCGTCCTAAACGCGGTCGGCGGCAAAAAGGCCGTGCTGCCCATGATCACGAGCTGCAGCCCGGGCTGGGTCAAGTACGTCGAACACGCCTATCCGAAACATCTCGACCACCTGAGCACCTGCAAGTCCCCGCATACCATGCTGGGCGCGCTGGCCAAGTCCTACTATGCCGAGAAGATCGGCACGGACCCGAAAAAGATGTTCGTGGTCTCCGTCATGCCCTGCACCGCGAAAAAGACCGAGATCGAGCGGCCCGAGATGCGCAACGACGGCATGAAGAACGTGGACGCGGTTATCACCACGCGTGAGCTGGCCAAGATGATCTCCTCCGCCGGCATTGACTTTGTCAATCTGGAACCCTGCGACTTCGACAACCCCCTGGGTATGTCCACGGGCGCGGCGGATATCTTCGGTTTGACCGGCGGCGTCATGGAGGCCGCGCTGCGCACGGTCTACGAGCTGGTCACGGGCCGTGAACTGCCCTTTGCCGACCTGCACGTCACGCCCATCGTGGGCCTGGATCAGGTCAAGGAGGCTGCGCTGACCATCACCGACCCGCTGCCGGATTACAAGGCGCTGGACGGCGTGGAAGTGCGCGTGGCGGTCACGAGCGGCCTGGCGGGCGCGAAGAAACTCATGGAGCAGATCGCGGGGGGCGAGTCGCCCTATCACTTTATCGAGGTGATGGGCTGCCCGAACGGCTGTATCATGGGCGGCGGCCAGCCAAGGTCGGACGACCCCGATGTGCGCACGAAACGCCTCAAGGGCCTGTATACCGAGGACGAGCAAAAGGCGCTGCGCAAGAGCCACCAAAACCCCTATATCGCCGCGCTGTATGAAGAGTACCTGGGCAAGCCGAACGGGCACGTCAGCCACACGCTGCTGCACACGCACTATGTGCCGCGCGGCAGGTTCAACCAGCTCACCGAGGAGGTCTTTGTGGCGAAGGTGGACAAGGATATCCTGCGCCGCGCCGCAGCCTGCGCCTACAAGCAGGACAAGAAACCTGCCTCGGCCTCGCGTACGCGTGAGGAAGTCGAAAGCGCGCGCGTGCTGGAACTGGAAAGCGAAAACCGCCGCCTGCGCGACGAGCTGCAAGACACGCTCGAGACGGTCGATATCATGAAATCGGTCTTCTCGCAGTATGTCAAGAAGGTGGATTGATTCATTGGTTGCAAAAATCCCCCGCCAGGCGGGGGATTTTTAGATTCCAGATTCCAGATTCCAGATTCCAGACCCCAATTCCCAACGTCATTGCGAGGAGCACGCAGGAAACAAACACATTCAAGCAACACGACGAAGCAATCCAGTCTCCCAAGCTCCATAACACCACATCAAATCAAAAAAACAGCCGCCGGCTGTTTTCTCATCAATTGTAGTTTGCAGTTTGTAGTTTGTAGTTTATTCGACGAAGTCAAACTCCCAATCCCCCAGCACGATCTCGTCGCCCTCCTTCGCGCCCGCCTGGCGCAAGGCGGTGATGATGCCGTACTTGACCAGGTGCTGCTGAAAGCGGCGCATGGAGAGCTCGTCGTTCGGGTCGGTCGTGTCGAGCAGGCGGTCCACGTCGCCGCCCTCCACCTGCCACGCGCCCGAGTCCAGCCGGCTGATGGCAAAACCGCGCTCATAGAAATAACCCGTGTTCAGGTCCGCCTCCTCATAGACCAGCACCGGCTCGAGCGTGGAAAGCTTTTGCGTCACCGCGTCGAGAAATTCCGTAAAGCCCTTGGTGGTCGCCGCCGAAACGCCAAAGACGGATATGCCTTGGGGTTCCAATGCGGCCTTGAGCCGGTCCAGATTCTCCGCCGCGTCGGGCAGGTCCATCTTGTTCGCGGCGACAATCTGCGGCAGTCCGGCCAGCTTGGGGCTGAACTTTTGCAGTTCGGTATTGATGGTTTCAAAGTCCTGTAAGGGGTCGCGCCCCTCGCTGCCGCTGGCGTCCAGCACGTGCGCCAGCAAACGCGTACGCTCGATATGGCGCAGGAAGTCATGGCCCAGGCCCGCGCCCTCGGACGCGCCCTCGATCAGGCCCGGGATGTCCGCCAGCACAAAACGGGTGCCCTTGTGGTCGGCCACGCCCAGGTTGGGCGAGAGCGTGGTGAAATGATAGGCGGCGATCTTGGGCCGCGCGCTGGTCAGCACAGACAGGATCGTCGACTTGCCCACCGAGGGCAGACCGATCAGGCCCACGTCCGCAATGGTTTTGAGCTCGAGCTCCACCTGCCATTCCTTGGTCTTTTGCCCGTTCTGCGCAAAGCGCGGCGTCTGGCGCGTGGGGGTAGCAAAGCGCGCGTTGCCCTTGCCGCCCCTGCCGCCGCGCAGGACCGTGCGTTCGCGGTTCGGCTCGCTCATGTCCGCGATAATGCTGCCGCTTTCCACGTCGCGCACAATCGTGCCCACGGGCACAGCCACGCGCAGGTCTGCGCCGTCGCGGCCGGTTCTCATCTCGCCCTGGCCCGGCTGCCCGTTTTCGGCTCTATAATGCTGCTGGAACTTAAAGTCGATCAGCGTGGTCAGACGCGGGTCGGCCACGAAGATCAGGTCGCCGCCCCGGCCGCCGTCGCCGCCGCTGGGCCCGCCCTTTTGCACATACTTCTCGCGGTGGAAGGCCGCGCAGCCGTCCCCGCCGTTGCCGGACTTCACCTTGATCGTCACCACATCCACAAACATACAATAATCCTATATCGCTTCCTGCTTGTCCACTTTGTCGCTGTAATACTCGCAAAATTCATTGGCAAAGCACGTGTCGCACGCGGGCTTTCGCGCCGAGCAAACGCGCCTGCCGTGCCATATCAGCCAATGGTGCGCCTGGCTCCACAGGCGCTGCGGGATCGCCTCCATCAACTGCTCCTCGGTCCTCAACACATCCTTCGCCCGCGCAAGGCCGAGGC
>WRCT01000156.1 GCA_009783775.1 Clostridiales bacterium
CACCTGTCACCTGTCACCTGTCACCTGTCACCTGTCACCTGTCACCTGTCACCTGTCACCTGTCACCTGTCACCTGTCACCTGTCACCTGTCACCATAATTATACATTGAATCGGAATAAAATCACATCGCCGTCGCGGACGACATAGTCCTTGCCCTCGGAGCGGATTTGGCCCTTTTCGCGGCAAGCAGTCATATTTCCCTGCGCCATGAGCGCGTCATAGCCCACGACCTCGGCACGAATGAAACCGCGCTCGAAATCGGTGTGGATCTTGCCCGCCGCCTGGGGCGCACGCGCGCCGGCGGGAATGGTCCAGGCGCGTACCTCTTTGGGGCCTGCGGTGAGAAAGCTGATGAGGCCCAGCAACCGGTAACAGGCGGAGATCATCTGCGTCAGGCCGGATTGGGCAATGCCCATCTCGGCCAAAAACGCGTCCTTCTCCCCCGCCGCCAGCTGGGATATTTCCTCCTCCAGCCGCGCGCAAACCGTCACGACCTCCGCACCCTCCCGCTGCGCCAGCGCGTACAGTTCCCGCACCAATTTGTTGGTGACAGTGACAGTGACAGGGGTGACAGTGACAGCGGGGACGGTTCCCATGTCACCGGCGGGTGACACAGCGAACCGTCCCCCTGTCACATCCCCGCTGTCACTTGGTTGAATATCCTCTTCCGAAATATTCGCGGCATAAATGCAGGGTTTGGACGTGAGTAAGCAAGCGTCATGGATCAAGACTTGTTCTTCTTTGCCCGCCGCAAAGGTGCGAACCGGCTGGCCGCTCTCGAGGTGGGCATACAGCCGTTTCCACAGTTCCGCCTCGGCCAACGGCTTTTTGTCGCCGCCCTTGGCCTGATTGAGCGCGCGGCCCAACCGCTTCTCCACCGTCTCCATGTCGGCGAAGATCAGCTCCAGATTGATCGTCTCCACATCGCGGATCGGGTCGACACTGCCGTCCACATGGATTACATTTTCATCGGCAAAACAGCGCACCACGTGCACGACGGCGTCCACCTCGCGGATATGCGAGAGGAATTTGTTGCCCAGACCCTCGCCCCTGCTGGCCCCGCGCACCAGGCCCGCGATGTCCACAAACTCGATCGTGGCGGGCGTGACCTTCTCGGGCTTGTGCATGAGGGCCAGCGCGTCAAGTCGGGGATCGGGCACGCAGACCACGCCCACATTGGGCTCGATCGTGCAGAAGGGATAGTTGGCCGCCTGCGCGCCCGCCTGTGTCAGCGCGTTGAACAGGGTGCTCTTGCCCACGTTGGGCAAGCCGATTACTCCTAATTTCATTATGATTCTCCGTTTCAGGATTGAGGCTTTGGCGTTAAGTAATGTACAAACTACAATGTACAATGTACAATTGACGAGAAAACGCCTCCGGCGTTTTTTCCTTATTTGTAGTTTGTAGTTTGTAGTTTGTAGTTTGCTTGGCGCAGCCGTTTCAAGCTTTCGTCCCGCCCAAGCAAGAAGGCGATCTCCGCCGCGCCGCCGGGCGTGACGGGCTTGCCTGCCAAGGCGATACGTACCGGCCAGAGCAGGGTCCCGTTTTTCATTTCGCGCTCTAATGCCATGCCGATCAGCAGGTCATGAATGGCAGTTACAGACCAGTCCGAAAGGTTTTCCAAAGCGGGGAGCACAAAGCCCAGCACCTGCGCGCTGATCTCCGGATTGGTTTTGGACTTCTTGTTCGTGAACAGCTCGATATCATAATCCGGCAGTTCGGATAAGAAATCGATCATATCGGGAATCTGCGAGAAATACTCTACCCTTGGTTGCAAGATGGACGCCAACAGCTCAACTCTCCACTCTCCACTCTCAACACTTAAGTAAGGTCTCGCATGACGGACAAAGTCCGCTTGCGAGAGCTTACGAATATACTCCGCGTTCATCCAGGTCAGTTTTTGCGGGTCGAAGATGGCGGGCGATTTGCTCATGCCGCTGACGTCGAACGCGTCAATCAGTTCCGGCAGAGTGAAGAACTCGCGGTCGTCGCCCGGGTTCCAGCCCAGCAGCGCCACATAGTTGACGATCGCCTCAGGCAGATAACCCTTGGCCACATAGTCCTCGAAGTAGGCGTCGCCGTCGCGCTTGGAGAGCTTATGCGTGGCGTCGCGCATGATGGGCGTCATGTGGATATAGACCGGCTTGTCCCAGCCAAAGGCCTCGTAAAGCAGGTTGTACTTGGGCGTGGAGCTGAGATACTCGTTGCCGCGCATGACATGGGTAATGCCCATGGTATGATCGTCGACCACGTTCGCAAAGTTATAGGTCGGCATACCGTCCGACTTGACCAGGATCATATCGTCCAGCTCGCGGCAGTCCACCCTGATATGGCCGTAGAGCACGTCGTCGAAACCGGCCTCGCCGGAGAGCGGCACGTCCTGCCGGATCACATAGGCTTGGCCCGCGTCCAGTCTGGCCTGCACTTCCTCTTGCGTAAGATTTAAGCAATGCTTGTCGTATTTCCATGCGGCATTGCCATCGGCTTCGGCCGCTGCGCGACGGTCGTTCAGTTCCTCGTGCGTGCAGAAACAGTAGTAGGCCTTGCCCGCCGCCACCAGCTGTTGCGCATAGGGCAGGTAAAGGCTTTTGCGCTCGCTCTGCACATAGGGGCCGAACGCACCGCCCACATCGGGGCCCTCGTCCCAGTCCATGCCGATCCCGCGCAGGGTGCGGTAGATCACGTCCACCGCGCCCTCGACGTAGCGGCTTTGGTCCGTGTCCTCAATGCGCAGGATAAACACGCCCTTGTGTTTGCGCGCAAAGAGCCAGGTGTAGAGCGCGCTGCGCAGGTTGCCGAGGTGCATATAGCCCGTTGGGGAGGGGGCAAAACGGGTGCGTATGTGCATTGATTTCTCCTTTTGACAAGTAATGTAGCAAGTAATAAGGACTAGGTAATAAGTAATAATTTACGAAAAACAGCTCCGCTGTTTCTTTCATTTATATACTCATACAACCCATCTGATGTGCGCAGCACTCCTTCTTTATTACTTATTCCTTATTATTTATTATCCTAAATGAATCCTTCAGCGCCACCGTGCGGTTGAAGATGAGCTTATCCGGTGTGGAGTCAAGATCCGGACAGTAGTAGCCCATGCGGATAAACTGGAAGTTCTCACCCGTTTTGGCGGCCGTGAGGGCGGGTTCGACAAAGCCTTGCAGCGCAACCTGCGAGTTGGGGTTTAGGCGGTCCACAAAGTCCCCTTCCCCTTCTGTTTCGTCGAGGATCAGGGGTTCGAAATGGCGGAAGGTGGCGGGCACTGCCTCGGCCACGGGCAGCCAGTGCAGCGTGCCCTTGACCTTGCGCTCGCATTGGCCGCTGCGCGTCTCGGGATCGTAGGTCGCGTAGACGCAGGTGACCTCGCCGTTTTCGTCCGTGTCCCAGCTTTCGCATTGGATGATGTACGCGCCGCGCAGCCGTACTTCCCCGTCCGGTTTGAGGCGAAAGAACTTGGGCGGCGGATTGATGGAGAAGTCGCTCTTTTCGATATAGAGTTCGCGGGAGAAAGGCAACACATCATCAGCGGCGGGAGCACCGGGGCCCCCGACAAGTTCGCAAACTTGTTGGGGTGGATGAAGCCCCCGCCCTACGGTTTGTTCGTCCCAGTTGGTAATAATGAGTTTCAGCGGCTCGGTGATGGCCGTGGCGCGCGGGGCGGTGAGGTTGAGTTCCTCGCGCACGCAGTGTTCCAGCATACGGTGGTCCACGGTGGAGTCGGCCTTGGCCACGCCGACGCGGGTCAAAAAGTCGCGGATCGCAGCTGCCGTGTAGCCGCGCCTGCGCATACCGCAGAGGGTGGGCATACGCGGATCGTCCCAACCGGACACGCGACCCTCTTCGACCAGGCGGCGCAGGTAGCGTTTGGACATGACGGTGTTGGTGAGATTGAGCCGCGCGAACTCGATCTGGCGAGGTTTGGGATCAAACTCGCATTGTTCCGTCACCCAGTCATAGAGCGGGCGGTGGATCTCGTACTCCAGCGAGCAGAGCGAGTGCGTGATACCTTCCAGCGCGTCCTGGATCGGGTGGGCAAAGTCGTACATGAGATAGATGGACCGCGCATCGCGCGTTTGGTGGTGCGGCATATGCAGAATGCGATACATGGCCGGATCGCGCAGATTAATGTTGGGCGAGGCCATGTCTATCTTGGCGCGCAAGGTCTTCGCGCCGTTCGGGAACTCGCCCGCGCGCATACGCAGGAAGAGATCGAGGTTTTCCTCCACGCTGCGGTC
>WRCT01000157.1 GCA_009783775.1 Clostridiales bacterium
CGACGGGGTCGAGGTCATCTTCGCGTGCGGCGGCGGCATGGGCAACTCCGTAATGGCGGCGGCTGAGGCTGCCGGGGCAAAAGTGATCGGCGTCGACATCGACCAGTCCAGCGAGTCGGACACAGTTATAACCAGCGCCATGAAGGAGCTTGCGGTTTCTGTGTACCAAACAGTGAAAGAGTTCTACGAAGGCAATTTCAAGGGCGGGCAGAACATAATATTCGGGGCCGACAATAATGGCGTGGGCCTGCCGTTGGCCACCAGCAGGTTCGAGACCTTCGGCCAGGCGGAGTATGACGCGATCTACGCCAAGTTGGCGGCAAACAGCATCGACATCTTCAAAGATGTTGGGGAGGGCGTCACAGCGGCGAACATCCCCGTAAAAGTAGTGAAGGTAACAATAATCTAGGAGTGTTGAAAAAGGCGCGGGTAACCATTCCCGCGCCTTT
The DNA here is from genome assembly GCA_009783775.1 of Clostridiales bacterium. Classification (GTDB taxonomy): domain Bacteria; phylum Bacillota; class Clostridia; order Christensenellales; family CAG-138; genus WRCT01. Next base: position 450 of record WRCT01000157.1, read on the forward strand.
TTTCGGAAGGGGGGCGCGTTTTGGATTACATTATTGAAATGGTAGGCATCACCAAGAAATTCCCCGGGATCATCGCCAATGACGACATAACGCTGCAGCTCAGAAAAGGCGAGATACATGCGTTGCTGGGCGAAAACGGCGCCGGCAAGAGCACGCTGATGAGCGTCCTGTTCGGGCTGTATCAGGCTGAAATTGGCGTTATTAAGAAAAACGGGGTAGAAGTAAGCATTATGGGGCCAAATGACGCTACGAAACTGGGCATAGGCATGGTGCACCAGCACTTCAAGCTGGTACACAACTTCACAGTGCTGGAAAACATCGTGCTGGGCGCCGAGACGACCGACAGGTTCCGCAGATTGCGCATGGAGGACGCCCGCAAGAAGGTTATGATGCTGTCCGGCATGTACGGGCTTGAGATCGACCCCGACGCGCTGATCTCAGATATTACCGTCGGCATGCAGCAGCGCACCGAGATTTTGAAAATGCTTTACAGGGACAACGAGATACTGATCTTCGACGAACCAACGGCAGTGCTGACGCCGCAGGAAATCTCCGAGCTGATGAAAATCATGAAAAACCTCGTCGCCCAGGGGAAGTCCATACTGTTCATAACGCACAAACTGGGCGAAATCAAAGCCGTCGCCGACCGCTGCAGCGTCCTGCGCAAGGGGAAATACATTGGCACGGTAAACGTGGCCGACGTGAGCCGCGAGGAACTGTCCGAAATGATGGTGGGGCGCAAGGTGCAGTTGGAGGTGGAGAAGCCCGACCTCGAGCCGGGCGACGTGATCCTGGACGTGCGCGGGCTGACGGTGAAGAACAAAGCGACAGGGAAAAACGTGGTGGACAACGTCAGTTTCAAGGTACGCGCCGGCGAGATCGTATGCATAGCGGGCATCGACGGCAACGGGCAAAGCGAGCTGGTCTACGCGCTGACGGGGCTTATGCGCGCCGACGACGGGGGCATGACCCTCGACGGGAAAGAGATGATCAGCGCACCCATACGCAGGAGGAACACTTCCGGCTTGGCGCACATTCCGGAAGACCGGCACTTGCACGGGCTCGTGCTGGACTACAACATAGCCTACAACATGGTGTTGCAGCGCTATTTTGAAAAAACTTTCCAGAGTTTTGGCTTTTTGAAATACGGCGCCATATTCGACTACTGCGACGAGATGATCGGGAAGTTCGACATCCGCAGCGGGCAGGGCTCCAAAACGATCACGCGCGCGATGTCCGGCGGCAACCAACAGAAAGTGATCATCGCCCGCGAGATCGACCGCGAACACAAACTGCTGGTGGCGGTGCAGCCGACCCGCGGGCTTGACGTCGGGGCGATCGAGTACATACACGAACGCTTGGTCGAGGAGCGCAACCAGGGGAAGGGCATCCTGCTTGTGTCGCTGGAGCTTGAAGAGGTGCTCAGCGTCAGCGACCGCGTGCTGGTCATATTCGAGGGGGAGCTCGTAGCGGACCTGGCGCCCAAAGCCGTGACGTTCCAGGAGATCGGGCTGTATATGTCCGGCGCAAAGAGATCGGAGGTGACGGCATGAGGGGCAAACGCGGGAGCGAAGGGCTGACGCGCTACTCCAGCGCGCTGTCCAGCCTTCTCGCCATTATTGCAGGGCTGCTGATAGGGTTCGTAATCCTCATCGTCGCCAACCCCAAAGACGCGATATCCGGATTCGGGATGCTGGCGTTCAGCGCGATGGGCGACTTGAGGACGATCGGGCAGGTCCTGTTCTTCGCAACGCCGATCATCATGACCGGCCTTGCCGTGGGCTTCGCGGGCAAAACCGGCCTGTTCAACATCGGCGCTTCGGGGCAGTTCGTCATAGGCGCCTATTTTGCGGTGCTTGTCAGCGTCAAACTGAGCTTCTTGCCCGGGGTGCTCCTCGTGCCGGTGGCCATACTGGCGGCCATGCTGGGGGGCGCCGTTTGGGGCATGCTGCCCGGGATACTAAAAGCCTACCGCAATGTCCACGAAGTGATTTCGTGCATCATGATGAACTATATAGGGATGTACCTGGTCAACTATCTGATCCCGATTTCGGGGATATACAACAAACTCCGCAACGAGACCGTGCGTCTGCCCGAGAACGCCAATTTACCCAAAATAGGCCTGGATCTGGTGTTCGCCGAGTCGGACGTCAATTCCGGGATACTCATCGCTATCCTGGCGGCCATCGCCATCTATGTTATCTTGCAGAAGACGAAGCTGGGCTACGAGCTCAAAGCCTGCGGTTACAACAAAAACGCAGCCAGGTACGCCGGCATCAATGCCAACATGGGCATGGTGACGGCCATGATCGTTTCCGGCGCGCTGGCCGGCCTGGGCGGGGCGCTGCTGTACATGGCAGGATCGGGCAAATGCATAAAGGTGCTCGACATGCTGGCGCCGGAGGGGTTCAACGGCATACCTGTCGCGTTGCTGGCGCTTAACAACCCGATAGGCGTCATCTTCTCTGGGCTGTTCATAAGCTATCTGACAGTTGGCGGGTTCAACCTCCAGGCGCTTGAGTACCCTGTGGAAGTAGTCGACATGATTGTTTCCATCATAATCTATTTCAGCGCGTTTTCGCTCCTGGTCAAAGGCTATATCGATATGCTGGGCAAACGCGGAAAACGCGGGAGGGGGGATGTCAGCACCAACATCGACCCCGGGCCTGAAGCGCTGGCGGAAAAAACCGGCGCCGGGGCTGCCGACCCGCCCGGTGAAGGGCCGCCGGGAGCGCCGCCGCCCTTTGCCTCCGCGAATGCACCCGGTGCCGGCGCTTCGCCATATAAAGAAACAGTGAAAGGGGGCGACGACGAATGAGCGAGTTTCTGTCAACCAACCCGTATATAAAAGATTTGTTCTTTTTGGTGCCGCAAACGATGTATTACGCCATTCCGCTGCTAATCGTGGCGCTGGGCGGCATGTTTTCCGAGCGCGGCGGCGTCGTCAACATCGCGCTGGAGGGCATAATGATCTTCGGCGCGTTCACGGGGATCGTGTTCATCAACATAATGCAGTCGCTTGGGTCGAAAATGCCGGGGGACATCATGCTCCTCATCGCGCTGCTTCTCGCTGCGGCTATGGGCGTGGCAGTGTCGCTCGCCCACGCCTATGCGTCGATCAACCTGAAATCCGACCAGGTCATCAGCGGCACGGCAATCAACATGCTGGCGCCCGCCTTCGCCATCTTCGTAGGGAGGCTGCTGGGCGACACGCAGACCCAACAGATACCGTTCAAAAACGTGTTCCGCTATGAGAGCTTCCCCCTGCTCGGGCGCATCCCCATTATCGGCGACCTGTTCTTCAAGCAGGCTTACATCACGACATACATGGGCTTTCTGATCTTGATCGCGGCTTGGTGGGTCCTGTACAAGACAAAATTCGGCATGAGGCTGCGCGCCTGCGGCGAACACCCGCAAGCAGCCGATTCGGCGGGCATCAACGTCTACAAGATACGGTACGCCGGCGTCATCCTGTCCGGAGCGCTTGCGGGCATCGGGGGGCTCGTTTTCATCATCCCCTCGTCAGTCGAGTTCAACGCGACCGTGGCGGGCTACGGCTTCTTGGCGTTGGCCGTCCTCATTTTCGGGCAGTGGAAACCGCCGCGCATCCTTATGGCCGCCTTCTTTTTCGGGCTGCTCAAGACAGTCGCGGCCAGCTCGTCGGGGCTAAATATCCTCAAGGGCGTCCCGATACCAAACAGTTTCTATAAAATGATGCCTTTTGTCATCACGTTGATAGTCCTGGCGTTCACGTCGCGCAAATCGATGGCGCCGAGGGC
>WRCT01000158.1 GCA_009783775.1 Clostridiales bacterium
CCGAATCGCCGTTTCCGACACGCTGATAATGGTGGGCAGAATCATAATAATCAGTATAATGATCGCCGCCAGCAGGCTGTCGTCCGTGGGCAGGCCGAACGCGGTCTGCAGATCAAAGATCAGCGGCACAATTATAATTGCGCCCAGCAAGCCATATACGACCGAGGGGATGCCCGCCAGCAGGTCAATCAAAATGCGGAGCGCAGACGAGACTTTACCGGGGGCGAGTTTGGCGAGAAAAACCGCTACCAGTACGCCCACGGGCAGAGCGATCAAAATAGCGGAGAAGGTGGCGATGATGGATGCCAAAATCATGGGCAGAATGCCGAACTGAGAGTTTTCGGGGTTCCACACCTGTCCGAACAAAAACCGAAATACGCCGACCTTGGCAACAATGGGTCCGCCCGAGATGACCATGTAAACGGACATACAGACGACGCAAATCACCGCGGCAAGTCCGCAGACGAGGAAGATGAGATTCATCACGCGCTCGACTGCGGACTTTGATTTATTCCTGCCGATAATGGAGGTTGACATTATTTGACTGGCAGAAGCTTATTTGCCGCTACAATCTGCTGACCCTCGTCACTCAACACGAAGTCCAGGAACGCCTGCGCCGCGGGGGACAGGGTCGCGCCGATCTTGGTCAGCAGGAAGAATTCGCGTTTGAGTGCATAAGAACCGTTCTTCAGCGTTTCCACGGATATCGCCACGCCCTCATAGGGTACGGTGTTGACCTTTTCGGGATCCACGTCCGAGAAGGACATATAGCCAATGGCATTGGGGTTGCTGGAAACCTTCGTTTGAATGGCACCGGTATTGTCTGCCACGCTGGCGGAGGCGAGAATGTCGCTGCCGCCCTTCTCCAGACCAACGATTTCGGCAAAGGCGTCCCGTGTGCCGGAGCCCGGCTCTCTTGTAATGGCAGCAATCAACGCGTCATTGCCGCCGACCTCGCTCCAATTTGTGATGACGCCCGTGTAAATATCCCTAACCTGCGCTTTGGTGAGATTTTCCACGCCATTGCCCTTATTGACCACAATTGCAATCCCATCAATGGCATAGGCGGTGGCGGTAAGTCCGTCCTCCGTGCCGTCCGTTTTTAATTCACGGCTGGAATGTCCGATTTCATATTGACCCGAAATCGTGTTCTTGATGCCATCGCCCGAACCGTTCTGCTCATAATTGATGGTGACATCCCTGTTATCGTCCTGAAACTGATAAATCAGCGCGTTCATCACCTTTTCAACAGAGGTTGATCCGCCCGTCTTTACCACGCCGCTCAGGTCAGAACTTGTGCCCGAATCCCCGCCGCAGCCGACTATGCAGGCCACCATCAAAACCACCAAAAGCAAACTCGCAACTTTCCTCATAACCCATACTCCTTTGTGCTTAATACACTTCGAGCATAAGCCAAAAAGAAAAACTGAAAAAGCAAAGATAGGTTTGGTTTGTGTTAAGTTTGTGTTATGTTCGAAAAGAGTTGCATTCCCTTGTCAATCGTGTTAAACTAAGATTGAAAAACGTGCAAAAATCTATCTTTTTCCAAATTAATACCAAAATGTCAAAGTGAGGGCACAATCATGAAACGTATCGGCAACCGCACCCTGTCTGTTCTGATGATCTTCTCCATGTTGGCGGTGCTGTTTCCCGCCTTCGTCCTAACCGCGGCGCCCGCGTTGGCGGCGACGGGTGACCGTTACCCTGTGGCGGAATGGAACTACGGCGGCGTCACAGGCACGCCCAATACCCTATCCGCTACCGACGGCGAATATTTCTTGTCGAGCAGCGTTCGTCTGGCTAACGGCACTTTCGGTTGGGGTTCAACCGGAATACTGGCAACCGGTTGGGACAACGCCACGCAATCCCTTACCTTTACCTTTTCCACCAAGGGCTTTTCGGGAATCTTACACAGCGCCAAGGTCAGGTCCTCCGCTACGGGCCCTCGAAACTTTAAGGTGCAGTACAGTTTAGATGGCGTGAGCTTTACCGACACCGGTGGAACTTTTACGTCTTACAGCACGTCATCGGTTGACGGTCCCGTGGATATGCCCCTGCCCGCAGCCTGCAACGACAAGGATCAGATTTGGGTGCGTTGGGTATTGGTCAACTTCACCCAACAGAACGGCAGCACGGGCGCAGGCGGCAGCTTTAACTTCAACGCCGTCAAGTTTTCGGGCGTGGCGACAGACGAAAGTCTGACCCCCTTTGTGATAGGCGGAACGGAGGTCGCGGCGGGCGAGCCTGTTTATTTGGCAACCGAAGCGGCGGGCGCAACGATTTATTATAAGCCCTATCCCGATACCCTATCCGTGGGTTATGCACTCTACAACCCGTCGACCGGCATCACGCTTCCCGATTTGCCTTGCTCGATTTTGGCCTACGCCGAAAACGCCGGTACGACCGGACGCGAGAAGCTCCTGACCCTTACGCTGCTCAAGGTAAAAACGCCCACCGCCTCCCGCTATTCCGGCGCTTTGGCGGCAGGGCAAACGGTGGCTTTGTCCTGCACCACCCCCCTTGCAACCGTCTACTATACCCTCACCACCAACTATGGCGGCGCAGGTCAAACCGTCTATCCCGAAACAGCCTATTCCACCCCGCTCTCTTTTACGGGGGGACAGTTTCCGGTGCATATCGAGGCGCGCGCCTCGCGCACCGGCTGCACCCCAAGCGAACCGCTGATTTTGGATTATACCTTGCAAGCCACGGGCGGCGAGAAGTTCTACTTCGGCGTGCTTCATTCGCATACGAATTTCTCCGACGGCACGGGCACCGTAGAGCAGGCATATGCTTATGCCAGAACGGCGCGCAAGACCGACTTTCTCGCCGTCACCGACCACTCCAATTCCCTGGATACCGCAACCAATCTGGCGTCCATGGACGGCGCGAAACTGGGCCCGATTTACAGCGGCGGTTTCACCAAGTGGGAGATCGGCAAAGCGGTGGCGGCGGCGGCCACGGACGGCGCCTTCGTCGGTATGTTCGGTTTTGAAATGACCTGGTCCGGTCAGTACGGGCATATCACCACCCTCAATACGCCCGGTTATGTCAGCCGCAACGACCCGCAATTCCTTGTCGGCGGCGGAACGGGGCTGCAAAGATACTACGACCTGCTCACGGAATATCCTCAGTCTTTGAACACGTTCACCCACCCCAGCCTGCCTGCCAGTGATTTTGACGACTTTGCCTATTACACGCCGGAACGCGACGCCATCATGCACATGATCGAGGTCGGCAACGGACCCGGCACGCCGCCCCTGCGCGCCTACGGACATTACATTCGCGCGCTGGACAAGGGATGGCACATCGCCCCCGCGAACAACCAGGACAACCACGCCGGGCAGTGGGGTGACGCCAACCGCAGCCGCACGGCTGTCTATACCAACGATTTCACCGAGCAGGGAATCTATGCCGCGATTCGTGATCTACGCGTGATCGCCACGGAGGACGAAGACGCCTCCCTGCTCATGAAGGTCAACGGCCAGCTCTTTGGCACCGTGTTTGATTCCAAACCTGCGAACCTGCATTTCGAGGTCACTGTCACCAACCCCAATCCCGCCAGAACGACCGGCACGCTTTCCATTTTAAGCAATAACGGACGCGTGGTCCATTCGCAGAGCTATGTGCTGTCGGGCGGTACAGCGACGCTGACATTTGACCTTCCACCGACCTATGACTATTACTTAGCGCGTGTGGACCAAAGCGACGGCACCATCGTAATCACTTCTCCGGTATGGTTGGGTGATGTGCAAAAAGTGTCCGTCTCCTCCGTTACGAAAGCGGACGGCGGTACAAGCCTCGTTGTGAATGAAATGGCGGGTATCGTGATCACGGTGGATAACGAGGAGGGCAGCGCCTATGTCGCCGACTCCGTAACGCTGTATTATTTGGATGACGATGGCGAAACACCCATTGTGTTGGGCACAGCGGCAGGCGGGACCGTTCCAGCGGGCGGGCAAAGCACTTTCACCATTCCCGTGACGATTTCCACCCTTGGCAAGCGCACATTCTATGTCGCCGTCACAGGCGAAATCGGCGGCAATCCCATGGAAATTTCCGGCAAGCAGGACTTTGTCATCTGCCGCGCGGGCGACATTCTGCGCGTGGCGATCGACACGGGGCACGACAACTATTATGTGACCGGCATCTATCCCAATATGACCAAGCGGTTGGGTGAATTGGTGCGCGGTTAC
>WRCT01000159.1 GCA_009783775.1 Clostridiales bacterium
ACGACTTCTACCGCGCGGTCAGCAACTCGTCCGCCGCCTGGCTCTACGGCTGCAGCTCGGTCAACGCCTCGCTGCTGGGTATCGGCGAGCGGACCGGCAACACGCCGCTTGAGGCAATGATCATGGAATACTGCTCCCTGCGCGGCACGACGGACGGCATGGACCTGGCCACGATCACCGAGATCGCCGAGTACTTTGAGCATGAGATCGGCTACAAAATACCGCCCCGCACGCCCTTTGTCGGCAAGGAATTCAACGTCACCAAGGCAGGCATTCACGCGGACGGCCTGCTAAAGGACGAGGAGATCTACAACATCTTCAACACCGAAAAGATCTTAAACCGCCCCGTTATCGTGCACATCGACGCGCATTCGGGCCTGGCCGGAATCGCGTTCTGGCTGGAGCGTCAGACGGGCGCCAAGTATGATAAAGGCAGCGAACTCTGCAAAGGGATTAAAACCGTTGTGGACGACATCTACGCGGGCGGCCGCACCACTTCGCTTTCGGACGAGGAGCTGACAGAGATCATTCGCGGGATCGATTCCGCCGTGGCGGACCAAATCAATAAGCGGTAACAGGGGAGGGGACAAAGCGTGATTCAAGTCATCTTCGGAGAAAAGGGAACAGGAAAAACAAAGCGCATACTGGACCTTGCAAACAGTCTGATCGACAAGGCGAAGGGCAGCATGATCTTTATCCACTATGACAGCCGCTATATGTTTGACTTAAATCACGCGATACGGTTCATCAACGCCTCCGCCTACGGCGTGGACAGCCCGAAACGCTTTTACGGCTTTCTTTGCGGTCTGGCGGCCTCGGATTTCGATTTGGAGTATATTCTAATCGACGGATTTCTCTCCATCATCAAGCATGATTTATCCACGCTGGAAGAACTCTTCACTCAGCTCGAGGCTTATACCGCGCAAAACAAGATCAATATCATCCTGGCCGTGAGCGGCGAGATGCAGGATCTCCCGCCCTTTATGAAACACCTGGTCGTACTGTAGGGCGGGGGCTTGCTCCCGCCAAAAGAGGTAACGCTATGAAATATCTCAGCACACGCGGCGGCGAGCCGGTATCGGCGGCGACCGCCATCTTGCGCGGCATTTGCCCGCGCGGCGGGCTCTATGTGCCCGAAACTTTCCCGCAGCTTAATGTACAGGACCTGCTGCCGCTGGCGGGCGATTATCCCGCGCTGGCCGCACACATCATGTCGCCTTACTTCCCCGAAGTGAGCGAAACGCGGCTGCGTGAGCTGACGGGCCTGGCCTACGCCTCTTTCGATACGCCCGACGTGGTTCCCCTTGTTTCGCTTGGGGCCAATGAAACTGTCATGGAACTCTGGCACGGGCCGACAATGGCGTTCAAGGACGTCGCCCTGCAAATGCTGCCCTATCTCATGCGCGAATCCATGCGGCTGAACAATGAGGAAAAGCAGATTTATATCCTGGTCGCCACTTCGGGCGATACGGGCAAGGCCGCGCTGGAAGGCTTTGCCGATGTGAAAGGCACCCGAATCCTCGTCTACTATCCGGCAGGCGGCGTGTCGGAAGCCCAGCGCCTGCAGATGGTCACACAGGAGGGCGGCAATGTCGACGTCTGCGGCGTGGTCGGCAACTTTGACGACGCGCAAACGGGCGTCAAGCGAATCTTCACCAACCCCGAAATCGCGGACGAGCTTGAACGCCGCGGCTATCGGCTGTCTTCCGCCAACTCGATCAACTTCGGCCGTCTCCTGCCGCAGATCGTTTACTATTTCGCGTCCTATCTGCGGCTCGCGGCAGAGGGCAAAATCAACTGCGGCGAGGAGATCAACTTCTGCGTGCCCACGGGCAACTTCGGCAATATCCTGGCGGGCTACTATGCCAAGCGCATGGGCCTGCCCGTCGCCAAGTTTATCTGCGCCTCCAACCGCAACAACGTGCTGACCGACTTTATGCAAACGGGCGGCTACAACGCGAACCGCCCCTTCTACAAGAGCATGAGCTGCTCGATCGACATTCTGATCTCCAGCAATCTGGAACGTTTGCTCTTTGAACTCAACGGGCGGGACACGGCCGCGACCGAGGCCATGATGCGTGGGCTGAAGGAAAACGGGTCCTACGCGATCACGGACGATATGCTGGCGCAGCTGCGCGGCCTGTACGCGGCGGACTGGTGCGACGAGACCGATACGCACAACACGATCCGAGACACCTTTATGGGTCACCGCTACCTGCTCGATCCGCACACCGCCGTGGCGCAGACCGTTTATGCGCGCTACGCGGCGGGCACGGGCGACGCCACGCGAACCGTAGTGCTGTCCACCGCCAACCCCTACAAGTTTTCCACCGGCGTTCTGCGCGCCTTCGAGGACGGGGGAGAGGACGACTTTGCCAACGCGGCGCGCCTGCATGAGGTCACGAATGTCCCCGTTCCGCCGCAGCTGCTGGCCCTGCGCGGCAAGCCGGAACGGCATACGGACGTGGTCCAAATCAATGAACTGGAGAGGCGCACGCTGGCCCCGCTATGAGAAAAAATCTTCGTATCCATATCCTGTTGGTGGTTTTCACCTGCCTGTTCAGCGTCTGTATCACATCGCTTGTGTTCGTCATACGCTACCGCAAATACCAACCCCTTATTGAAGCGAGCGATCTCATCGCCCGAAACTCTTTCTTCTATGACAGCAAACAGGACGGGGAGCTGATCACCGGCGCCCTGCGCGGCTTTGTCTACGCGCTGGACGATGACTACTCCGTTTTCTTCACGCAGCAAGAGTATGAGGATATGCTGGATATGCAGTCCGGCAACTATGTGGGCGTGGGCATTCTCGTCTCGGAAAAAGAGGACGGCGGCTTTGTGATCGACGAGGTCTTTCCCGACTCACCCGCCGAGGAGGCGGGTATGCTGACGGGCGATCAGATCCTGTCCGTCAACGATATCTCTCACGAAGGCTACGCGCTTTGGGACTTCTTGTCGCTGATCGACACACAGGACGGCGCGACCAACACCCTAACCCTGCTGCGCGGCACGGAGACGCTGACCGTTACGGTCACCATACGCGAGGTCTACCGCCCCTTTGTGCATTATCAAATGCTGGATGGGCAAGTCGGTTACATTCATATCGGCCTGTTCCAGGGCCGGTGCGTGGAGGAGACGCGTGACGCGCTGGCCGCGCTTGAAGAGCAGGGCATGACCAAGCTGGTGCTCGATCTGCGCGGCAATCTGGGCGGTTCGCTGCACGCGGTCAACGATATCGCGGAAATGTTCCTGCCCGCGCGTTCGCTCATCACCACCGTGCGCGGCAGATCGGGCGACGAGGTCGTCTACAAAACCGGTTACACGGACGGCATCACCATCCCCATCGCCATGCTGGTGGACGAATACTCCGCCTCGGGCAGCGAGCTGCTGGCGGGCGCGTTAAAGGACCACGGCGTCGCGCGGCTGTTCGGCCGGACTACCTATGGCAAAGGCATTGTGCAGTCCTTCTTCTCCCTGTCGGGCAATCGCGGCTGGCTCAAATTCACCACGGACGCCTACTACACGCCGAGCGGCGTCTGTATCCAGGGCACGGGCATTGAGCCGGACGAAATCGTCAATCTGCCCGACGAGTGGACGGACACGTCGCCGCTTTTGATCCCACGCGAAAACGACACGCAATTGCAGGCGGCCTTGGCTTATCTGAAAACATTTGGCTAACGGCGCGAAAACCGATTGACACGGCGGCGCATTGCTGGTATAGTAACTTTTCGGATAAGGGGAGACTGGCATATATGCGCCTGTAGCTCAGCAGGATAGAGCAACGGCCTTCTAAGCCGTAGGTCCTGGGTTCGAATCCCCGCGGGCGCGCCACCTTCTTTTCTTTTGGAAAAAAGAAAAGAAGGCAAAAGAAAACCCCCTACCTTTCTTTTGGAAAAAAGAAAGGTAGGCCCAAAGAAAACCAATATGTGATGATTTTTGCGTGAAATAGGTCTTCTTGGTTTTCGAGGGGAAACATGGTGGGTGTAGTTCAGCTGGCTAGAGCGCCAGATTGTGGCTCTGGAGGTCGTGGGTTCAAGCCCCATCACCCACCCCATTTCAGTGGACAGTGGACAGTTGCCGGTGGTCAGAACCGCTCACGCGGGCCTTTCCGCCGCGCACTGCCCACTGCCCGCTGCACACTAACCGTTGGGGTGTAGCCAAGGGGTAAGGCAACGGACTTTGACT
>WRCT01000160.1 GCA_009783775.1 Clostridiales bacterium
CCTTGAAGATCTCCTCGTCGACCGAGATGATTTTGGAGAAATCAAAGGTCGATTTGGGGTTCTCCTGCTCCTCCAAAAAGGTTCTGCCCGTCAAGACGTTGACGGCAGGGTTCTCCAACTGGTCCTGAATGATGGGAGAAAGAGCCGCCTGCTCCATCAGATGTGTGATCAGATCGGAGGAATAATTGATGCCGGTGGACAGCGAGGTCGCCGTCGCGTCGGGGTTCGGTTGCACGACGCCGACGATCTTTAAGCGTTCGCTGCGGTGTACCAGGGACCGCATAAAGATCTTGTCGCCCGATTTGTCGACCCAGATGTTATAGGTCTCGTCGTATTGGTAGCGGTCGGCGGGATTGACCACGGCAAACGAAACCGCCATCAGCTCCTCATAGGAATAGCGGCCGCCCTCTTTTTGGATCTCAACGTCTTCCTCTTCGGTCGGGTTCATAAAGGCGTCGATCATGGCCTTCAGCTCCGAACGGTCGCGCAGGCCCATCGTGTAAAGCGAATAATCCGTGATCCGCCCGCCCGCCGAGAGGACGAGCACGGCCTCGTTATAGCTTTGCGGCCAGCGGCCCGCCATCACGTCGTATTGGTTCTCATACAGCTTGAGGTCGCCCGGCATTTCATGAAAGACCGTCATGCCCCCCATGCCAAAGCTCATGCCCATGCCCATGCCGCCGGCGCCCATGCCGTACGCGCTGAGAATGGAGTCGGGGTGCACCTGCGGCGGCGTGCTGCTCTTCGTGTCCGCCAGATAGATCTGCGGCGTGATGTCATACATATAGTGAATGGCGCTGACATAGCTCTCCAAGCCCTGCTCGTCTCCGTCGAGATAGGCCTTGAGGGAGGCCAGGTCGTTTTTGCTGCGCAGGGAAAAGATCGACTCGACGATCCTGCGCTCGCGCACCGGCTTGCTCTCGTCCGGCTCGTCGGCCTCGCCGCGCTCGCCGCGGTCCGAGGGGTCGAACATACTCGACAAATCAAAGCCCGTGCCGGATATGGTCAGCGGATAGAGGCTCAACGTCTCCTCCTCCACGTTCTTGATATAGGCGTTGATGCCCGTGGACAGCCCCAGGATGGTCGCGATACCGATGATACCGATCGAACCGGCCAGCGCGGTCATAAAGGTGCGGCCTTTTTTCGTCATCAAATTGCTGAACGAAAGCGCGATCGCGGTCAAAAACGACATACTCGCCTTGCGCGTCTCGCGGCCGGTCCGGCCCGCCTCGGCCGCCGGATCAAAGGGGCGGCTGTCCGAGGTGATCTTGCCGTCCTGCAAGTGCACGAGCCGGTTCGCGTACTGCTCGGCCAGCTCGCTGTTGTGCGTGACCATAATGACCAGCCGGTCCTTCGCGATACGGGTCAAAAGCTCCATGACCTGCTTGCTCGTGGTGGTGTCCAGCGCGCCCGTCGGCTCGTCGGCCAAGAGGATCTCGGGATCGTTGATCAGCGCGCGGGCGATGGCGACGCGCTGCATTTGCCCGCCGCTCAATTGGCTGGGCTTTTTGCGGATATGCTCGCCCAGGCCGACCTCTTCGAGCGCGAGCTTGGCGCGCGCGTGGCGTTCCGTGGCGGATACGCCGCTCAAAGTCAAAGCCAGCTCCACATTGGCCAGCACGCTCTGGTGCGGAATCAGATTATAGCTCTGAAACACAAACCCGACGCGGTTGTTGCGGTAGGTATCCCAGTCGCGGTCCTTGTATTTTTTCGTGGAGATATGGTCGATCTCCAGATCGCCCTCGTCGTACCGGTCCAGCCCGCCGATGATGTTCAGCATGGTCGTCTTGCCCGAGCCGGACGGCCCCAGCACGGCGGCGAACTCATTGTCACGAAACGCGATAGAGACGTCGTCGAGCGCGGTCTGTACAAAGTCAAAGGTGCAGTATGATTTTTTGATGTTGTGCAATTGCAGCATTCGGTTCCAGTTCCTTCTTATTTATTACATATAAATTCCTGCGTAATCTCCACCAGTCGGCCGGTGATACGCAGATATTCCCGCGCGTCACGGTCGCCCAGTAAGTCCAGCAACTTCACGGCCTCAGAAAGCACGGCCTGCCGGTGCGTCTCCTCGAGCGCCTTGCCCTCCGGCGTCACGCTCACCAGCACCTGCCTGCGGTCCTTTGGGTTGATCTGCCGCGTGATCAGGCCCTTGTGCTCCAACGCGTTCAAGGCCTTCGCGATCCGTGCCGAACTGACTGCCATCTCGCGGCTGATCTCGCCCGGCAGCACGCCCCCGTCATGGTCCGCGATAAAGTGCAGTGCAAACGCCTCGCCGCGCAGCGCCTCGTTGATCTGCTTTTGCGGGCCCGCCCTGCGCAGCGTCTGCATTTTCTCCAGCAAATCCGCCGCCATTTCCCTTCTATCCATAGCCTGCCCCCTGTTTTGATTATCTAACACGGTTACATTATACCACTGTTATATTGTCCTGTCGATGTTATTCATGCGAACTTATTGTGAAATGACTGCCGGTTTTCCCCCGAAACTCAAGGGGTTTTTCATTGTGACATAAAAAAGCCGGAGCCCCCTTACATTTGGAATCTCCGGCCGGTCTTAAATTCAATTGTCTTCCTGTTCGGGGGGCAGAATCCCCACGACCCCATCCAAATCGCGCAGTTTCTTTCGGTGATAGAGCAGGGCAATCACAAAGGAAAGCACAAGGATAACCGCGATGCCGCAGCTAAGCCAGTTTACGAAAGTCATGTTTTTTCGCCTCCCTTTCCTCAAATGCGGCACGCTCCCTGTAGGCGCGGGAATCCCGCCGCGACCGGCTCAGGGTGCGGACATAGGGCGGCAGGGCAAAGAGGGCCAGCAATATCACGCCGCCGCTCACGCCGCCCGCTATCGCGTCCACTTCGTTAAACAGCGGCAGTTTTTCCGCCACCGGCAGCGCGAGCGCGGGCAGGATCCGTTCCTCGCGTGCCCCGCAGGCGGCGCAGACACACGCTTCCAAACCGTCCAGGCCCGGTTCGGCGGGCTGTTCCTCCGCCCAGTCACCAAAGGCGTGGCCCAAAGGGGCAATGGGCTCGGTATAACTCTCCCCGCAGCCGTAGACGCAGGCAAAGGTCCGCTCCCCGCCCGCCAGGCAGGTGGCCGCCAAAACGGCGGTCTCTTCAAACAGATGTTCCAAAGCCGCTTCGCCCGGCTCGGTATAAGAATTGCCGCACCTTGCGCAGGTGTAGGTATATTGTCCCGCGTCCATACAAGTCGAGGTGGTATCGGACCGCTTATACTCGTGTCCCAAGGCGGGGACGGCCTCCACTTCGTGATGCGCATTCTTCGTTCTTGTGCAGGTGCGGTGTCGTTTGCCGTCTTTTGTACAGGTGGCGGGGATGTCCTCTGCCCACGGGCCCCAAAGGTGAGAGGTCGCGTACAGCACCGCCTGATACGAATACCCGCAAAGCGTGCAGCGCAGCGTCTCATAACCGTCCTCCGTGGCCGTGGGCGCTACCCGTTCCGCAACGGCAAAGCTGTGCTGCCCCGTATCACAACCCTCTGCCCGCGCGGGCAGGGGAAGGGCGCAAAGCAGAATCACCGCCAGCCAGGCAAGACCCCGCCTGATATGTCCTTGGGGCGCATGGCTCATACCGACGCCGCCCCCTGCATAGCCGCCTCTTTCAGCGCGGGATAATACTGACGTCCCACGGGGATTTTCACGCCGTTGCGCAGCAACGCCTCCGTGCCGGTGATCTGCTGAACCGCGTCCACGCAAATCAAGAAGGCCTTGGACGCCCTGTGAAAGTTCCGGCCCTGCAATTGGTTCTCCATCTTGGCGAGGGTGGAAATGAAATAAAAGGATTCGCTCTCGCCATAGTATACGGTCAGGCCCCTGTCCTGCCTTTCGAGGTACAGGATATCCGCAATGTCAATCTGTCGGATGTCTCCCGCATAGGACAGGACCAGTTTTTCCTGCCGCGCCTTGGCCGCCGCGTCCACCGCCTTGCGGAACACCTCGGCAAAACGGTTCAACACTTCCGTCTCATTGCCCTCCCGCACAAAATTAAACACCTCATAATCAAACCAGGTCTCATGCGGGATACTGCTTTGGGCGGAGCCTATGAGAATAATGCGCCCCGC
>WRCT01000161.1 GCA_009783775.1 Clostridiales bacterium
AAGGAACTGCAAGAAACTGACCGTATTCTCTTTGATTTATCTTGCTTGTTTGCTTGTGATGTTTGCTTTTAGTTTTGTATCAGGCACAATGGATGAATCTTTTGCGCTTGCATTAACAGGGTTGCTTTTTCTGCCAATGCTTTGTGTCATGGCCTTTTTCATACTGTCCAAGACGGAACTGAGTCTCTTAATTTATATAGCGGATATTTTGAACGAGCAAACGCCCACCGTGAAAAACGCTTGGCGCAGAACCAAGGGCAAGGTGGCGCGCTATGTCGGAAATACTCTTTTGGTTGGTTTGATGATGTTCATCCCCCTGGTCGTCATCGCCATTGTATTTGCCTTTACCGAGTACGGACAAGCTTACACCTTTCTCATCACCATACCATCTAATCTATTGATTCAGTCAGCGGTTTTTTTGCTGTCGCCCGTAATCGCGTCGGAAGATTGGCCCGGTGGCAAGCTGAAAAGGGCATTTAAGCTGACTGAGGGGAATTACGCCGGAGTGCTGGCCTTTGTGTTTTTAACGAGCACATTGGTCACTGCGCCTACTGTTATCGTGCAAAACGTTTTTCGAGGAAACACGTTAGTCATCTCCATCGTTACCCTGACAATGTATCTTCTCCAAATCTTCACCTACGCCTTTGCCGCTTGTGTTCGCGCGATCCTCTACCGCCAATTTGCCGCGCAGGATCCGGCGGCGGCGCCGGAAATAGATTTAGAACTGCCCGAGTGGGAGTCTTCTTCTCATATTCATTAGAACAGGGAGATTACGTGAATGAAAAAAGCTCTTACAATCCTTCTCATTGTCCTGTTCCTGCTGTTGTCCGCTTCATGCAGCTCTTTGCAGGACCTCAGCGCCATCAGAGGCAAAGTCCTGATTACATTGGTTTACGCGATAGAAAACGATGATGTGGACGTCTTTGTCGGCCAGTTTAAGCCTTCCCTCGTGAAGAACAGAGGAGAGGAACTCGAACAGGTTTTTGAGAAAATTCGGAACTATTACCAAGGGAATATTGTAGCATTTGCCAATCAACTCACCGCTGATGTCAGCACACGAGGCGAGTTGACTCATATCCCCTACGCGCTGGAAGTGCCCTATGAAGCGCTGTCGGTTTCAACCGCAAGCATGAGCGCGTATTACTATGTTCAAACCGATGAGGACGAGTATCTGCTTCGTTTCTCATGGGAGCAGAATGAAAAAGAATACGGGTTAACGGCGATTCATATTGTGCGCTTTGTGCCCGGCATCTCCTGGCCCAACAACGCGATAGGCTATGATATGGAGCTAACTTTCACGAGCTAACCCTTCTCTCACCCGCGCCGCGTAAGCGTGCGCGAACGCCTTTTTTTCCGCGCGGGGCAGATTACTCCATTGTTCGCGGCCGTGCGCGCAATAATGGACGTAGTGACCGAACTCGTGCGGAAGTGTGCGATAAAGCTGCGTATTGCGCACACTGTTCAAATCACAGTGTATGATGTAATTCCTCCCATCGTCCGTGACCTTATGCCCGTCCGCGACCAATCTGTCGATTTCTTTTTTCCACTCGACAGATAGTTTTTTGGAACACTTAAACGGTTTTTTGTAGTTCACCGCCTCGAGGATAATCGCGGGCGCGGTTTCTTTCCCGAACGCGTATGCCGGCACAAAACGACCCCAAACGGCGGACAGGATTTCCTCTTTTCGTTTTGGCTGCCGCAATACGATGAACCGCAAATCGCCGTAATCTTCCTTGAGAATGGCAGCGATCACCGCGATTATGTCATCGACCGAGCAGGCGTGTTGATACTCCGGCTTTGTTTTTTCGGTAACAAATAAAAACGCGTGGCCGTTGACGGTCCTTGTCTCCGCAACGGGATCCACGAGTTTTTCATAATAGACTTTATCGCCGGAACGCGGCAGGGTCAGGGCATTGTTCTGCCCGTGACCCTGTTTTGCCGTTCCGATATTCTTATTTCTTCTGGTCGGGTTGCGCATGGTTTTCAATCGCCCGCTAAGAAAAGGTTTGTCATTCTGAGCGTTAGCGAAGAATCTAAAACCTTCCTCAATAAGATTCTTCACTTCGTTCAGAATGACAGTATGCAAACACTTTCGCGTATTTCGCGCTTTTCGCGGTTATCGTTCCCGACGGGCGAACAATGGTCGACCCACAGTTCGCAATCGGCGCATCGCTCCAAAGGTCGCGCCGCTTGTGGCTCACTGGGCTTTCGCCTCGCTTACTCCGCCACAGGCAGCGCTTCGGCTCCGCCCCCTACGAATCGTCCTCGTCAAACTCAAATGCGCCGCTGGGCATACGCAGGGAATTGCCCTTGGCCTTGGCCTGGGCCTCCTTGCGTTTTTCTTTGTCGGTCATGATATTGATCGCCACAAACACGGCGACCAGGGGCACGAGTGACGCGATCATAAACCAGGTGGTAAGCCCGTCTAAAAGCCGTCTGGACAGGAAAGGCAGGGTCTCTTCCATGCCCTCCTTGCGCACGAACACCTGGATGATAATATCGTTGATATTTACAGGCTCTTTCGCTTCGGGGTCTTCCTCGGGCGCGGCCTCCGGTTCGGCCGAATCGGGCGTTGCCGACACGATATCCCAAAGCTCCTGGCGGTCAAATTGCGTTCCTGCCATGTGCACAACACCCAGCGGATCTTCATAGTCTGCCGTCAGCTCAATCTTCTCTTCATACAATATGTTGTTCAAACCGGACGCGGCCGAATTGAACACCATAAAAAGGCCCAGCACAAGGTAAATAATGCGCAGCACCTTGACGTACTTGTCCTTGTACTTTTCCTTGATACTGTCCGCCTGGAACAGACGCCCCTTGCCGCGAATCGCGGAAACCAGCACATAAAGCGCGATCGCGCCCAGCGCAACGGTAAACAACAAATCCATAATTTCCTCCTTGGCGGACGACCGATGGTCGCCCCTACGTTATATTTTCTTCAGTTTCGGCCCCTGCGGGGTATCCTCGACCGCAAAGCCCATCTCCTTCAACTCGGCCCGAATGGCGTCGGCCCGCGCGAAATTCTTTTCCTTGCGCGCCTGCTGTCGCTCTGACAGCAGGTCCAGCGCCTCCTGCGGAAAACGCTCTTCCTCCCGCTTTGGCAGCAGTCCCAGCACCTGCGTCAGCTCGTCAAAGAGCGCCAGCGCCTTGTCGCGCGCCGCCGCGTCGCACACATCGGTCACATAGGTATTGCAGGCCCGCGCCAGCTCGAACAGCACGCCTAAAGCGTCCGCCGTGTTCAGATCGTCGTCCATCGCGGTGATAAACCGGTCCTTGTAGGCGTCCAGCTCCTTGAAAAACGCCGCGTCTTCGGGTCCGTTTCGCGCAGTCGTTTGTGCGCCGGCCAGCCGCTCCCGCGCGGTCCTCAAGCGCTCCATATCAACGTTCGCCTGCCCGATCAGCTCGCCCGAATAGTTCACCGGATTGCGGTAGTGTACGCCCAGCATAAACAGCCGCACAGCCGCCAGGTCAAACTTGCCCGCGATATCGCGGATCGTAAAGAAATTACCCAGCGACTTGCTCATCTTCACATTGTCGATGTTGATATAACCGTTGTGCAGCCAGTAGCGCGCGAAAGGTTTGCCCGTCGCCGCCTCGCTCTGTGCGATCTCGTTCTCATGGTGGGGAAAGATCAGGTCCTGCCCGCCCGAGTGAATGTCAAACGACTCGCCCAAAATCTTCATGCTCATGGCGCTGCACTCCACGTGCCAGCCGGGCCGGCCCTTACCCCAGGGCGAATCCCAGGAGGGCTCGTTCGGCTTTTCCGCCTTCCATAGCGCAAAGTCCAGCGGGTCGCGCTTGCGCTCGGTCGGGTCCACGCGCGCGCCGTTCTCCAGGTCGTCGATGTTCTGGCCGGACAGCTTGCCGTAGGCCGGATAGCTGCGCACGGAGAAATACACGTCGCCCTCGTCCGTGGCGTAGGCGTGCCCGCCCGCGATCAGACGCTCCACCAGCGCGATGATGTCCCCGATATGCTCCGTGGCGCGGGGGTTGTGGCTGGCGCGGCTCACGCCCAAGGCGTCCGCGTCCTTGTAATACTCCGCGATAAACCGCTCGCCCAGCTC
>WRCT01000162.1 GCA_009783775.1 Clostridiales bacterium
GTAGCCCCAGCAATATGGGGGTTGCTTGATACTTAAGACGCTAGGAAAGCATTCAACTTTTTGAGGGAGTAAAAATTCTTTTCAAAATAATTGGACATTATCCCTTGACAAACTCTGTACTGGCAAAAAAACTCCCCGCGTGAGCGCTCAACACCTTTCGTCATTGCGGGCCAGGGGTCCCCACCAAGTCCGCAGACTTGGTGGGGTGGAGTGACCCGCAATCTCGCCTTTCGCGGTGACCATTCCCCATAGTCTATAAATCAAATACCCGATCACAACCCCAAGCGTATTCAAGATCAAATCGTCCAGCTCGGCCACACCCATGCGGGAAAAGTATTGCGTTACCTCAATGGCCAGCGAAAAACCGGCTCCTATAGCCGCAACAGTAAGAAACCTCGGTCGTTTCATGAGCAAGGGCAGCAAAAACCCGAACGGCACAAAGCAGCCGATATTGCCCCAAAACTGCCTGAAAAAATCAAATCTGTTCCCGCTTTGCCAAACCCGAATCAGGTTCTCCGCCAACACCAAATTCAACTGCCGTTCGGCATACAGCGCCGCGCCGCCTCGAAACACCGTCAGCCGCAGCACCGCCGCGATATACAGGGCGAATATCACCCAAACGATCCATTTTGTCCACTTACCAAATCTCTGCATAAAAAACAATCTCACATCTTTCAGAACTGATGACGGCAAACCCTATCGCACCATGATTCCGCCCTTCTTTTGGGTCACGATAGAGCTGATAAATGATAAAATCTTCCGCCAATTCTTCATAACCGACTGGGGATAAATAGCAATAACAAGCATGAGAATTCTCTTTCCATGCCTGTTCTTTGGTCCCGGACCAACTTGCCGCGCTTGAGAAACGTTGGGTGTATTTTTCAATGCTCTCCAAATCTGTTTGGAACTTCAGGACAAGGTACTCCGCGTCCTGTGCGATACCGGTTCGGGGCTTAAAATAAAACGCTACATCAGTCGTGTCCTGCGGAATCTGCGCGGGGAAATGACTGACCAGCTCATTCTTCGGATAGTTGTACTCATGCAATATCCTTTTGTATTTAGAAACATCTTTCACTTCGGTAAAACCCATACCGATCGAAAGAATGGTGAGACAAATGCAGGTGAAAACAAGGAAGACGGGTATCAATGCCCCTGTCACTATATTTGAACACTTCATCTTTCCCTTAACCGCAAGGAGAGCGATAATGCCAAAGACGACGAAGGGAATGGCAAACAGCAAGCCGGAAAGGTAAAACGAGACAATCGTAACAAACCGATACAGCCAAACAAATACAGCGAGAGATACAATTGTCATGATCAATGGAAATATTGCTTTTTTCATTTGGCTATCCTTTCGTGTCTTTTCGTGCATTTCGTGGCAAAAACCGTCCCTATCCGCCGCAGCGTGTTCGCGTCTATTCGCGTCATTCGCGGTTAAAATCTCCTGCGTGAGCGGTCTGCTCACTGCCCACTGTCCACTGCTAAACCCACCAATTCCATGAATCAAACACCTGTCGATCCGGCAGACGTTTCCACTCATTGATCGCGTTCTGCCGCCGTGCGGACGACAGGCTCCACGCAAAGGGCGAATCGGAGCGGACCATGAGCCAATCCCAACCGCCGCCGGCCTCGCGGCTGAACACCTTATCCACCTTTTCCTTGATCTCATCAGAGGTCCCCCTTGCCTGCCGCAGCCGCAGCAAATGGGGCAGGGCGTCGTCGCCGATCGTGCCCAGGTGGTGCACATCGATCTCTTCCAGTCGCCCGCTCAGATAGGCATTGACATTATAGTTCGCCACCAGATTAACGGGCCGCAGCAGCGTAAGACCCAGCAGCATGACAAGGCCCGAGAGCACCAGCCAGCGCGTGAATTGGAATTGCTCCCTAAATTGCTTGATTAGCAACAGGACAAAGCCCACCGCCAGCACGAGAATGAACCAGGTGGCGTAGACGCGGTCCAGCGTCAAACCGTAGCCGCCGATATACAGCGCCATCCTGGCCAGCGCGGAGGCGATCAAAAGCAGGGTCACGGCGCAAAGCGCCACGATCACACCGCGCGCCAAACCGTTCTTTTGCCCTTCTTCCTTCTTTTGCAGGGTGCAGAGCGCCAGCGCGTAAAGCGCATTGATAAAGGCCACGCCGCAGAGATAGCCAAAGCCCTGCCGCGCGAAGGTGGCGAGGGTGAAATCCGCGGGCAGCAACCCATAAAACGCGGGGAAGAGATAGCCTCCCTGCGAGATGAAGAACAGCAGATAGAGCAGGAAGACCGGCGCGAGCGTTGCGATCACGAACGGGCGCGGCGCAAAGCGGAGGGAGGCCCGATAGGAGCGTCGGTTCTCTTCTGTGAGAACATTCGCAAACCTCCCCCGACCCGCGCCGAAGTACAGCCCAAAGACCCACATGGCGAACAGAATCGCCACGATCGTTTTCCAAAACCAGTCGCCCAGGTCAAAGTCAATGAACCTGTCCCAAAACGCCGCGAACGCGGAGTCGGCGGACAACAGCGCGCCGATGATCATGGTCGGGACGACCGCCGCGCACAGCCCCAGCAGGATCCACAACCCGACGCCCATGCCTTTTTTGTCCTCGGTCCGCTGCTTGCGCGCAAAGAGCGCGCGCCAAAAACAGCCGAAGTTGCCGAAGGGCAGCAGGATATGCGTCTTGAGCATCTCAAAGAAAAACAAATCCGACAGCTTTTGCTCCGCCGTGGGGTGCAGCCCCAGGTAGACAAAGTAATAGCAGGCGGCCAGCGAGACGGTGAAACAGGGAAATCGCACCAGCCAGGTATTACCCAGCAGCGGGGCGGCGGCGAACACCAGCGCAACCGCACCGACGCAGAGGGCGTAGGCGGTGAGTTTGCTCCTGCACACCCGAAAGTAAATCAAGGCAATGCCCAGCAACGCGGCGACAAACACCACTCCGCCCAGCGGGTAACGCGTGGCAGGCAACAGCTCGGCCCAGCCGTAACCCGCGCCCAGCAGGACCAGCGCCAACACAAGATCCCGCACGCTAAAGCGCGGTTTATTCTCGATTTTCGTCGGTAAAGGATTGCTTTCCATATCAGTTTTCCTCCCTCTCATAGGTCAAAATATCCTGCACCTCACAGCGCAGGGCCTCGCAGATGGCGTTCAAGGTCGAAAAGCGGATCGCCTTCGCCTTGTTGTTTTTTAAGATGGACAGGTTCGCCAGCGTAATGCCAACGTGTTCGCTCAGCTCGTTGAGCGACATCTTGCGCCGCGCCATCATCACATCCAGGTTGATTACAATCATTGCGCTGTCCCCCTACACCGTAAAGTCATTCTCGGACTTGATCCGCGTGCCCTCTTCGATCACATTCTTCACCACGCGCAGCATGAGCCCGATAAAGCCCACGCCCAGCGCGATAAAGGGCGCGGACACAAACCAAAACGAGAGCGCGGCGAAAATCGCGCATTCAAAAAAGCAGCACCAGGACAGCAACCGCAGATAGCGCGCGCTCGTCGGCTGAAACACAGAGCCCGCGCGCACATTACCCAGCAGCCGCAACAGACTGATACAGGCGACGGCAGCGGGCACCAGCGCGGCGTAGAGCAATACGCCCGTCCAAAACAGCGGCTTTTGGAGCATACCCATAAAGCGGAAGTACCAGGGCAGCGCGAACGGCAGGCCGATGGCGGCCACGACCAGTCCGGCCAGCATGGCCCAGGTCAAGGTCAGCGAAATCCATACGGAAATTTTTTGGTGTGTGCTTGACAAGAGAAAACCCTCCTCGTGATTGTGTTACCGTTAGTATATGCGTCGACCTCTCGTTTGTCAACATAATTTTATCGAATAACAATAATTATTTTTCGTTTGTCGTTTATATGCAACTTGGGGGACTGGATTGCTACGTCGTGGTGCCCCCGACACACGCTCTCTGCGTTCTCCTCGCAAAGACGAGGGGGTGGGGCAGCGTCATTGGAACCACTGATTAAGGCGCCTGATTTGAGTACTGTCCATAAACTGCCGGAGAATTGAATTTCTTCGGCGGTTTTATTTAGGGGTTTGCATGGGTGAGAGGTGTTTTTCTTGATAC
>WRCT01000163.1 GCA_009783775.1 Clostridiales bacterium
GACCATTTCGCCATGCACATCAAGGGCCTGGAACTGACGGGCTACGACATTCGCGGCTTAAAGACCGCTGCACTGGGTTACGCGGTGTCCCGCCGAGGCGGCGATCACCAGCGGCACGGCAGCTACTCTTGGGACCTCTCCGGCAAGGTGGACCGTTACTCGGTCGACGCTGGCCGCGGCGCGCTGGTCAAGGGCGATGAGGACTTCTACGCCGTCATTGATTCCATGATCATCTGCAAGTTCACGCGCACGATCTGGAAGGACGGCTACGAGGAGATCGCCAAGGTCTATTCCCTGGTCACCGGCATTCCGATGACGGGCGAGGAACTGCGCAGGGCCGGCGAACGCATGAGCAACCTGGCGCGTGTGCTGAACATCCGTGAGGGCTTAACGCGCGCGGACGACACGATCCCGCCGCGTATCAGCGAGGATCCCATTCCCGAGGGCGTGGGCAAGGGCGCGTCCCTTTCGCTCGCGGAGCTGGATATCCTGCTCGACGGGTACTATGACGCGCGCGGCTGGACGGAGCAAGGCGTGCCCAAGCCCGATAAGCTCGCGGAACTGAACCTTGAGAACTATGCCCACATCGTGGCGGAACAGTAAGGGGGATTTGAAGATATGCATAAGTTTGTAAGTGTTGACATCAACAAATGCGTCGGCTGCCGCGTATGCGAGTATGCCTGCTCCATGGAGAAGAACAAGTCCTTCAACCCCACGCGCTCACGCATTCGCGTCGTGCGGATCTACCCGCATACCAACGCGGCCTTAAACTGCCGGATGTGCGAAACGCCGACCTGTGTGCCCGCTTGTCCGCGTAAGGCGCTGACACAGGATCCGGAAACCGGCGTGATCCACGTCAACGACAGTCTCTGCACGGGCTGCGGCTGGTGCGTGAAGGTCTGTGAGTTCGGCGCGATCGCGATCGATCCGGATACCAGCACGGTGCGTATCTGTGATCTGTGTCCGGAGCGCGAAAACGGTCAGGCCTGTATCGAATGGTGTCCGGAGAAAGCGCTGGAACTGACCACGAACGATCTGCTTTCGCAGAGAGCGCGTATCGACGCCGTACAGCGGCTGGAAGAAGCTGCGGGAGAAGGCTAAATGGCAAACAACTATCTGAGCGCGGCAAAACGGCTCGATGAGCTCATGCTCGCGCTGATGGACAAAGGGCAGACTATTCCCGCGCACGCGGCGGAGGACCTCAAGACGGGGCGTTCGCTGGCCGGCATTTTGCTGCGGCAGCATGATGACGCAGCCGCGATGAAGGCCCAAGCGATCCTGGAGCGTGTGGAGATGAACCTGCTGTCTCTTGCCGAAAGCACCTTTGGGCGGGAGAGCGCGGAGGATTGGCAGAAACGCATTGCCGAAGCTTACGCGCAGGAAACAGGGCCTGAATCGGCGTCCGCGTCACGATTTGTCACGGGCGTGCCCAAGGACGCGTACTGGGTGCGTGTGCAGGCGGATTATCCGTCCCAGGCGGACGTTGCGCCGGAGACCTTCGGGCTGACCGCCGTTGCACAGGAAGACGGTTATTTATTGATTTACGGCAGGAAAGAGGACGTGTCCGCTTTCCTTAATGAAATACGAGAGAGAATAAGAAAGTAGGAGAGTCCTATGGAAAGAGTCCCCTTAAGAGCGGATCCGAAATTCAAACATCGTGTAAACGCCAGCCCCATCGGGGAGACGATGAAGGTTTGTTATCAATGCGGGAGCTGTACGGCCGCCTGCCCGATCTCAAAATACATCGACATTTATCGGCCGAACAAAATTATCGAGTGCAGCAAACTCGGCATTCGCAGCCTGGCGCAGAGCAACGCCTTTCTGTTTTGCTGCGCGTGCACGCTCTGCACCAAGGCCTGCCCCCAAGGCGTCAAGGTGCACGAGGTCATGCAGGCATTAAAAGAACTGACGGCAGGGGACGGGGAAGTCAAGGACTTTCTCGCCGGTGACTTCGGTCAGGTAGTCGAGGACCTGGGGCGGCAAATGCCTTTCCCCGTCGTCTACTCCTGGATCTGCCTGCGCCCCGACGACGCATTTGACGGGCTGGTCAAACCCGCGTTGGAGAACGCGTTAAAGAGTCCGGCCCAGCAAGCCACCCAAGCGGAAAACGCGGCGCGCGTCGCGGTAATCGGCTCGGGCCCCGCTGGGTTGACCGCGGCCTGGTCGCTGGCCAAAGCGGGCCTCAAGGTAACGGTCTATGAAAGCCTGCCCGAGCTGGGCGGTATGCTCAAGACGGGTATCCCGAGCTATCGTCTGCCGAAGGCCGTTTTGGACGCGGAGATCGCCAAGATCAAAGCCATGGGCGTGGAGATGAAAACCAATGCGCCGGTCGAAAAATCCTTCTTCGAGGGTCTGATCACGGGCGGCGATTACGCGGCGGTTTTTGTCGCCACGGGCGCCTACAAGAGCCGCAAGATCGGGCTCGAGGGCGAGGATTTGGCGGGCGTTGTCCCCGCGATTGACTTCCTCAAAGATTACAACTTAAACGGCAGTGCGAAGGTAGGCAAAAACGTGGTCGTAATCGGCGGCGGCAATGTAGCCACCGACGCGGCTGGCGCGGCCAAACGCTGTGGCGCCGAATCCGTGCGGCTGTTCTCGCTGGAAGACAGAAAGACCATGCCGGCGCACGAGTGGGAGATCGAGGAGATCGCCGTAGCGGGCGTGGAGATCAATCCATCCTGGGGCCCCAAGGCCATACTGGGCGAGAGCGGGAAGGTCACCGGCGTTGAGCTGGTGCGCTGCAAATCCGTCTTTGACGCGAACGGGCGGTTCAATCCCGTGTTCGATGAGAGAACGACGCAGACGATAGAGGCCGACATGGTCATCACCGCGATCGGCCAGGCGCCTGACCTCGACTTTTTGGGCGAGGACATCGGCATCTTCAAGGGCGTGATCCAGGCCGACCCCTATACGATGGAGACCAGCCTGCCCGGCGTGTTCGCGGGCGGAGACGCCGCGACCGGCACGGCGAGCCTGATCGAAGCCATCACCGACGGCAAGACGGCGGCCAAATCCATCTTGCGCTATCTGAAGGAGCGTGACGCATGAAACGATATAAGATAGAAAAAGACGGCAAGCTGGAAGTCGGCATGGTGCTCTACACCAAGCATTTTAAGCTGACGGTGGACCGTGACCTCTGCAAGGGCTGCGAGCTCTGTATGCTGGCCTGCCCGCGCGAGGCGATCTCGTTGATCGCACGTGAGGGCGCGACCTCTCTTCTCGACATAGACGAGAACAAATGCGACTACCACGGTATCTGCGCCGTGGCCTGCCCCTTCAACGCGATCACCATTTCGATGAATGACCAAGCGGGCATTCCCGCCGTGGAGCACGGGGTCTTCCCCAAGCTGACGCGGGACATCGAGGTCAGGAGCGAGAAGTGTGAGCCTGGCTGTCGGGACTGTGAAAAGGCCTGCCCGCTGGGCATGATCTGCATAAGCGAGGACGAAAACGGCGTATCGGTTGACATTAAGAAAGAGAACTGCGCCAGCTGCCCCCATTGCTGGGCGGCCTGTCCCAAGGACGCCATCGAGGTCAATAAATTCATCGAGGGTGATATCCAAATCAAGCCGGAGCTTTGCCCGCCCGAATGCCGCAACTGCGTGGACGTCTGTCCGGTCAACGCGCTGGAAGTAGGGGAGGACGGCAAGGTTTTCGCCAACGACATCTACTGCATTTACTGCGGCGCCTGCCTGCCGGTCTGTCCGGCCGACGGCGCGCTGCGCGTGCACAGAACCGCCATTCGCCACTCGCCCGTCGAGTCCGGCGCGTGGAATAAGGGCCTGGAGAAAATGACATCGGCCACAGGGCTGATGCGTGAGCTTTCCGCAAAACGCAACGACCGCGCACGGGAGGCGGTAGCAAAACTGGTACAACCAGAGGAGAACGAGTGATGGAGCAAGTAAGAATCGAAGAACAACAGCCGAGGATCGGCGTCTTTGTCTGCTATTGCGGACTGAATATCGCGGGCACGCTGGACATGGCCCAGCTCATGGAGTATTGCAAAACGCAGCCTGATGTGGTCGTCGTAATGGAGAACCGCTACA
>WRCT01000164.1 GCA_009783775.1 Clostridiales bacterium
CACGCTGCGGCGGCCAATGCTGCGCGCGGCATACAGCAAAATATCGCCGCCAAGCAGCAGATAGGCCGCGATGAAAACGACAAGCGGAAGATAGCCGCCGAGGAGACGCTCCAGCACGATTCCCGCCGCAAGCAAAAACGCGCCGATGCTCAGCCGGATGATCTTATTTCGGTTTGATGTTTCGTGTTCGTGTTCCATTATTCCGTTATATGCGCAAAACCCTGCGCGAAGATATCCCGCACATGATTGTCGGCCAGGGAGTAGTAAACGACCTTGCCCTGCCGCTCGCACTTGACAAGGTTGCCGAGGCGCAGGGATTTGAGCTGGTGCGAGATGGCGGATTTGGTCATGTTCAGCAGCACGGCCAGGTCGCAGACGCACATATCCTCTTGCGCCAGCGCCCACAGCAGGCGCACGCGCGTGCGATCGGCGAAGAGCTTATACAAGTTTGCAAGCCCCGAAAAACGGTCCCCTTCCGGCATCTGAGCGCGCACGCGCGCCACCACTTCCTCGTGGATCATATCGCAGTCACAGCCGAATTGGTTCATGGGTTTTTCCTTTCACATAACAGTTGAATGATTGTTCAACTGTTATGATACATGAAACAGCTTTGCTTGTCAATAAGTTCTTTACAAAAAAACCACCCTCCCGTAGGCTGATGGCTGGTTTTAATATTTGCTGCTCCTATTTCATTTTCCATCTGTTCCCGCAATCTGCACAGAACACATCATATTTCCCCTGTTTTCCGGCAAATCCGGACAGCAACCCCAGGCCAGGAACAAGCAGGGAGCCCCCTATCGCCTTCCCCACGCTGAACCCTTTCTTTTTCTGCCCCAAGACTTGAATGTTGGTGCCGGAACATTTTGGGCATCTCATAGTAGCCATATCACTTTTCCCTCCTCAATCTGCATTTACAAACAGTTTAG
This sequence comes from Clostridiales bacterium, assembly GCA_009783775.1. Taxonomy (GTDB): domain Bacteria; phylum Bacillota; class Clostridia; order Christensenellales; family CAG-138; genus WRCT01. The sequence continues at coordinate 927 of WRCT01000164.1, forward strand.
TAAATATATTTACTAAAGTCAATGCCTAATGTATGAATGACGCTAAATTTATAGAAGATAATCAAAGGGAGTCATATTCTGTATGTCATATTACATTGAGCGCCTGCGTGAGTTGCGTGAAGATAGCGACATAACCCAAGCGCAAATTGCGAAGGTATTGGGCACATCACAAACAATGTATGCCAGATATGAACGCGAGGCAAATGAGCTTCCTGTCCGCCATCTGATCACTCTTTGTCAATATTATAAAGTGTCCGCTGATTATATATTGGGGTTAAACACACGCAAATAGACTGGCGGTCGGGCTGATGCGGGCCCCGACGAATCCAAAGGATTTGTTGGGTGCGCCACCGTCCCTGTGGTCTGCCCGCTGCCCACTGCGGCGGGAGCAAGTCCCCGCCCTACGGTTGGGGTAGGCAGACTGCCCGCTGCCCACTGCTCACGCTAGCGGGCGACCACAGACCGCCCCTACGAGTACTTCGCAATCAACTCCTGCATACGCGCGTCGGAGACTTTGAATTGTTTTTGGAGTTGCGCCAGGGCGGCCTCGGGACGCTTTTGTGTGACGTCGCGCATTCTGGCGGTCTGTTCCTTCCAGGTCGACATAGAGGACGGCTTTTTCCAGCGCGCGATGTGGCGCGGCATTTCGGGCTCATATTCGGCCACCATTTCGTCAAAGATGCGCGCCATACGTTCCGGATTGAAATATTCGAAGATGACCTGCACATAACGCTCGACGCAGTAATCCCGCCAGCCCGCGTTTTGGTTTAATGCGATAAAGAGGTTCATGCTCGTGAGCGAGCCGTCGTTGGACGGCACGCCGCCGGGCGTGAAGTATTTGCCGATCATATTATGCGAGGCCGAGTTGCGGAAGGCAAAATCCAGGTCATAGAGCACGGGCCGCCACCTGATGGAATAGTCCGTGGTGCGCCAGTATTTTTGGTTGAACATATCCGAATCGGAAAAATAGGTGCGCGCAATATAGTAGTCGGTGAAATACTCCATGTCGATGTAGCGGCAGTATTCGTCGAACTTGGCCTGGTCGGACATATTGTTTTTGTCCGCGAAGGCGCGTACGCGGCGGATCTCGTCCTCCGTGCCGCGGCTGGCGAAGTTGTTGCGCCGGACCAGCTCGACCAGGTCCTTGTCCACGCCGTAGTGGGTGACGAGGTAGTTCGCGTTGAGTTCCTCGCCGAGGTCATAGATCCCGTAATATTTGCCGTTAAAGTACACGATCACGGGTCGGGTCGCGGCCGCCTCGATGTACATACCCTGCACGACGCGGGAGGCGAAGGGGTCCGCGATACGCGATCTATCGTAGTCCTGGCCCGCGTTGCGGATACAGAGCGCCCCGAAATCGGTGAAGGCGTAGCCCGGGAAAAAGGGATAACTGACCGTGCTCTGGCCCAGGCTGGCGTGCAGGTTGATGGAGAAGGACTTTTGCGGGTAGGAGAGCGTGCCACGGCCCTTGGCCTTTAGCCCGGCGGGGAAATCGACAGCCGCCAGGCCGCCCGTCTCGTAGTAGGAGACAAAGCCGATCCGCTCGACCTTTTGGCGGTGCTCCTTGGGCGCATAGACCTCGACAAAGTCGCTCGGGCTCATGGCGACGCAGACCACGGGCAGGGTGTGCGGTTCTTCGAACAGATAGTGGTAGGTGAGAATATCGCTACTGAGCAGCCCCGGCGCGGCCGCGAAGGCGCGGATGACGGTATTGCCGCCGATCGAGATGGGGCCTGAGTAGCGGGCTGAATGGGTGCCGGGCTTGCTGCCGTCCGTGGTGTAGTAGATCGCGGCGTCCGCCGAGGCGCAAGTCAGCGTGAGGGAAAAACCACCGGTTTGATAGAGGCCCGTCTCGGAGAATTGCGGCGCGGCGGCGTAGCCTAAAACATAGTCGCCGCTGTTGGCCGCGCCCTTGGTCGGCGTGGTGAAGTATACGCGGGCGATCTTGTCGTTGGTCACCACGCGGCCCGAGGTTTGGCTCAAGCGCAGCACGCCCGTCTCGAACACATCGACGACTGTGCCTTTGGGGTCGATCAGATAAAGCGTCGTGCCCGTGGCGGGAATGCCGAAGTTGGCCGTGTTTTCGTTTTGGCGCGCGATGTGTTTGGTTGTGTTGATGGCGACGTAACTCCGGGCGGGGATCGTGAGATTTTTGATCTCCCACTTCTGCAGGTCTTTGTTGGTGTTGGAGAGGTAATAGCCGGAAAGGTCGACGCTTTCGCTGCCGCCGTTGTACAGCTCGATCCAGTCGGTCAGGCGCTGCCTGCCCTCGTGCACGGCCGAGACCTCGCTGAACATGATTCCGTCGGTTTGGAAAAAGCCGATGTCCTCGGCTTTTGTAAAGGGGTATCCGTTCTTGGCCCAGGGGGTCGGCGCGGCATAGTAGACGATTTCACCGTTCGGCCCCAAGCCGAGGGAGATGCCCGCGCGCAGGTCGGGGATCGGAATCGCGTCCATTGTGTTGGTGTTCGCGTCAAAGAGGATCATGGTCTCGCCTGCGGAGATTTTGAAGTTGGTGTGCAGCTCGCCTTCGGTGCGGTTTTTGCCGGACAAAAAGATGACGAGATAACCCTCGGGGCTGAACGCAGCGGTTTCGGGGATCTTCCACTTGCGTGGGTTGTTGATGTTGTCGGAGAGGTAGTAGCCGGAAAGGGACGTGCCCGACACGCTGCAGTAAAGCTCTACCCAGTCGCTGCGGTCGCCGTCCGCATCCATGATACTGTATTTGTTCTTGGGCAGGACTTCGGAGAGGCGGATCGGGGCGTTCGCGCCCATGCCGCGTGATTCGGTGGAATCTAAAATATCCTCTGTGTTTGCGGCGCCCGGCGTGGGTGTGCCGCAGTAGCCCCAGGTATCGTCCGTGCGGCGCGCCCAGGAGACGTCGACCTGCAGGGCGGGCACTTTGACAAGGCCGACGAGCTGGCCCGAGGCGTCATATAAAAAGAGCTCTGTGCCGGCTTTTTTGACGCCCAAACGCACGCAGACATGGCCGTCGGACTTGTCACAGTCCTCGGCGCAGCAGCGCACGACAAGATAACCGTTGCCCGGAATCTCCGCGCCCTGCAGGTTGCGCGCGTTTGACTTGGC
>WRCT01000165.1 GCA_009783775.1 Clostridiales bacterium
AAATCGTTCGCAGGGTAGGTTGGCTATCAGAATGGTCCCAACATAGGAGCTTTTGGCAGGCCGACTATTCCCCCTCACGATTTAATCAGTGGGCCCCATTGCGAGGAGCACGAAGGCGCTGCATAACGGAGTGGCACGACGACGCAATCCAGTATCACAGCGCCGGGAATGTAGTCAAATGAAGAATGATAAACGATTAACGATGAATGATAAATGGAGGATGAAAAATCTTACGATTTTTCTGCAATCAAAAATTTGCGCAACAAATTATCCTACATTCCTCATTTCTCATCCCTCAACCCTCATTTGGCTCCATTCTTGACAGCAGGCAGTAGTTGTGGTTCTTGTGGTTGTCTGTGCACAGGTTGCGCTTGTCGGGCGGGTTGTGTATAATAAGCAGAAAGAAACAAGGGCTCTGCACTTTTTTACAGAAAGGTTTTTTAATATGAAACGCTATTTGATTCTGCTGCTCGCGCTAATCTGCCTGACCGGCTGCGCCGCGAAGGATGGCACGACCCACGAACACCCACGCTTTTCCATTACGCTGCCCGATGACTGGGACCGCGTGGACACGGACGGCGCCGTTTGTTTCGCGCCGAACGGCCGGCCGGAGAAGTCCGACAATATCGTCTTTTACGTTACGGAAAAGAACTATTATTTTTCGGACTTTACGCGGGAGGACTACGCGACGCAGGTCAAGCGCAACACGGGCTGCACGACTTTAACCAACGCGGAACTCACCCACACGCGGGTGGACGGCTGGCGCGCGCACCGTGTGACCTTTGATACCAAACTCTCCGGCAAGGCGGCAAGCATTGTCCTGTACGCCGTGGATGCGGATATGACCTATTTCTTTATCCTGCTGGACCTGGGCGGGCAGACCGAAATGTTTGACGCAGCCATGCGGACCGTCAAACTCTTTACCCAATGAAAACCGCGCTGATCACAGGCGCCTCGGGCGCGATAGGCGCCGAAACCGGACGCGCGCTGGCCCGGGCGGGTTATGCCATCGCGCTGCACTACCATAAAAATAAGGAAACGGCCGAGGACCTTATGCGCGAGCTGGGTGCGCTCCCCCCTGTCGGCAACGCCGACTTCCCCCCTCGAGGAGGGGGGCATAACGGGGGGCGGCCCGCGCTCTGCGTACAGGCGAACCTTGCCGACGGGGCCGAAGTCGCCCGCATGATTGCGACCGTGGAAGAGCGGCTGGGCACGGTCTCCGTTTTGGTAAACAACGCCGGCGTCGCGCTGCCGCAGGCTTTGTTCACGGACTGCGACGCGGCCGATTATGACCGTGTGTTCGACGTGAATGTGCGGGGCGCTATGTTGGTTTCCCGCGCCGTAATCCCCGCCATGGTGCGGCGCGGACAGGGCGCGATCGTGAATATCTCCTCTGTGTTTGGGGTGACCGGCGGCTCGTGCGAGGTAATCTACTCCGCGTCCAAGGCGGCGGTAATCGGTTTTACCAAGGCCCTGGCCAAGGAGCTGGCCCCCGCGGGCATTACGGTAAACTGCGTCGCGCCGGGTTTTGTGCCCTCTGCCATGAACGCGCACCTGGCCTCCGAGGACGTGGAGACAATCCGATTGGAGACGCCCCTGCAACGGTTGGGAACCCCCGCCGACATCGCGCAGGCGGTGGCCTATCTTGCCCGCGCACCCTTTGTGACCGGTCAGGTGCTTGGAGTGGATGGCGGGGCGGGGATTTGAGTAATGTACAATGTACAAACTACAAACTACAATTGAGGAAGAAAACACTTCGTGTTTTCCTCTGAACAATGGGTTCAAGCTATCCGTCAAATGTGCCGCCGAGAGCGGCACTCCTTCATTGTAGTTTGTACATTGTAGTTTTTACATTACAGTTCAATTCCCTTATTTTTCCTCCCAATCTTCTCAGATTTTTTACAACTTGTTTCATTGACAATGCTATGCTGGAGAAGTAAACTGGTGTTTAGCTTTCTCTGAAAGGGTTTATTTCAATACAATTATGATGAAGAGAATCATTTTACTTATACTTGTCACACTGCTCCTGGTCGGGACGCTGCCCGCGTTTGCGCACGCGGAGGGCTTTGACGCGTCGTTGATCGAGGAGCCGTATTTCATTGTGGTAGACGCTGCCAACCCCTCACAGACGCTGCTGGGCCTGGCGCGGGGCGCGGACGAGCGTATCTTCCCCGCCAGCACGACGAAGATTATCACCTGTATCATCGCGCTCGAATACGCGGTGCAGGACGGGCACAGCCTGGACGAGCAGGTCGCCATCAGCGCGGCGGCCGTGGACTTCACCGCAGGCAACTCGCTGATGGAAGTAGAGAAGGGCGAAGTCTATTTGCTGGAAGAGCTGCTGTACGGCTTAATGCTCATCTCGGGTAACGACGCCGCCGTGGCGATCGCGGAGCATATCGGCGGGTCCATCGCGGGCTTTGCGGAGCTGATGAACGCGAAGGCGCGCGAAATCGGCATGGGCGGCACGAACTTTGTCAACCCGCACGGCAAGCACAACAACAATCATTATTCCACCGCGCGCGACATGGCCGTGCTGACCGGCTACGCGCTGCGCGATCCCGAATTTATCAAGATTTGCAAGACGGGCGAGTACACCGCGACGGAGATCAAGTCCGGCAGGCAGGTGACCGTGCGCAACACGAACCGCCTGATCGCCAATCCCACGGCCACGGACGAGAACCCCGACCCCATCTCCTGCCTCTATGACAAGGCCATCGGCGTGAAAACGGGCGATACGAATCAGGCGGGCAAGTGCCTGGTCGCCGCCGCAGAGTACCACGGTATGCGCGTGATCGCCGTGCTGATGGGCGGGACATTGCAGGACGCCGACTATACCGCCAACTGGAGCAAGTGGCGCGCGCCCCGCAAGGAGCCCTATAATGCGCGGCGGTTCCAGGACGCGATCCTGCTCTTTGACTATGCGTTTGACGCGCTGACGAGCAAGATAACCATCGGCGAGCTGGTCGCGCAGGGCCTGCCCGCGACGTTCACGCTGCAGATTGAGAATTACAGCGAAAACGACCCGACGGAGGGCCTGCTCACGCTCACGCCCGATTGGGACGAGAACACACAGCTCATGCTCATGGCGCCCACCCAGGCCGCGCTGCTCGCCTCCCTCACGCATTGCGCGCAGGAGCGGTATTACAAAACGGCCGCGCCTGTCTATCGGGGCGAAGTGGTCGGCGTGGTGGAATACACGGTAAACGGCAGCGTGCTGCTCACCGCGAATCTGATCGCCCCGCGTGATGTGCAGGAAGGCATCATCGTGACGCACACGCCCGACGCGAGCGGCCAGCCCATTCTGATTACGGATGGGCCGACCAAGGACATCGGGGACAAGCCCTTCCCCATTGCCGCTGTGATTATCGTCTTTTTCTGTGTTCTTATCGTCCTGACCGCCGCGCTGCTGATCCGGCGCAGGATCGTGATCAATCGCAGAAAGCAGGAGGCCTTGCGGCGCAAACGCAAGGAAATGGCGCGGCGCGAAATGCAGCGGCAAACCCAGCAGCGGCGCCCGCCGACGGACCGTAACCGGTACGATGATTCGGGTTATTGACAAAGCGCAGATGTTTGAACTATAATGATTCTACTGTTTCAACCGCGAAACACACGAAAAGGGAAAGTGCTATGGTGATATTTTATGGGTGACTGGTCGATTGTCGTTTTTGTGCTTGTCGGCGCTGCGGTCGGTGGACTGTACGGACTTATCGTCGCCTTGAAGAGCAAGAAAAAGAAAGCGGATGAAAGGCCCGTGGAGAAACAAGAGGCAGATCGTTAACGCTTCTGTGGCTCAATGGTAGAGCGGCTCACTCGTAATGAGCAGGTTGTCAGTTCGATTCTGACCAGAAGCTCCACAAAAAACGCCCCAACGGTGCAATGTCATCAACTTAAGGAAAAGAGAGCAGGCTGTAATATTTACAGTCTGTTTTCTTGTGCTGAGAGGGGTGAAACCGTACGATAAAAGAAAAGGGGTGACGGGAATGGGGACATATCAGC
>WRCT01000166.1 GCA_009783775.1 Clostridiales bacterium
AAAACGACCTTAGACGGGCGGCCTGCCATGCGCGCGACCTTTGACAAGCTGGTTGCCGGTCTGGTCGAAATGTCGGGCAGCGCGGGCAGCGTGGGCGAGGTGGGCGTGACGGATTTTGCGCTTTGCTTTGATACCTCCGACGCCGAATATGACGACGCGGACGCAACCTATGATTACTATGGCCCGATCACCGTGGACGCGACGCTGACGGGCGCGCGCGGCGGCGGCAACTTAAATGAAATGGACAAGCTGTTTTTGACGGTGGATGGCGTAGATTCGGGCGAGGTTCAGTTCGTGTCCAAGGCGGGCGCTGTCTATACCGCGCTGCCGACGGATACGCTCTTCGGCACGACGCGCGATGCGCAATGCGTGGCGGGCTCCGGCACGGGTACCACCTGGGAGAGCGACGAATTTTATCTGATGTTCCCCAAGGGCCGACTGCCGGCGCGCGGCGACGAGCTGCTGGTGCGCGCGTTTGGCATGGCCCCCGACGTGCCCGTGGCCGAGGGCACGCCGATTGTGTACGCCTTTACGCCGCCCGATTCTGACGGCGTGCAGGATTGGAACGCGATCCAGGCCTTTATCGGCGGCGCTTCCAAGGACGCGATTATCAACCTCTACGCGGAGGCCAAATGGAACACGGGCGAGACCACCTTGGGCAAGCTTTACGTCCAAAAGAAAGTGGAGAATGCCAGCCTTGAAACCATCGATCACACGTTCACCTTCGCGGTGTACTATAACACGGCCGAGAACGGCGCGCCCGCGCCCGCGTTCGACCCGGAGAAACGGCTGAATCTGACGGATCATCCGGTGTTCGGCGCGTTCAGCGTGGACATTGAGATGAACACCTTTACACTCAAGAACGGCGGCAAGGCGCTGATCGAGAGCCTGCCGATGGTCGTGGGTGGCGGCGACGCGCAATACACCTATTATTATTGGGTAGAGGAAATGGCCCCCGGCGTGAACTACGGCGCCCCGCATTTTGAGCTGTCCTCCGGCGTCGCGGATAAGCCCGTGGTCGACGGCACGAAGATTGGTCCCTTTAAGCTGAGCGAGGTGCTGGGCATAGGCTATGTGACGGTCACGAATACTTATGAACACGACACGGGCAGCTTAAAGATCACCAAAAAGCTGTCGGGCACCCCGGGCGACTGGGGCGTGGACAACACGACTGTGTTCACAGCTCGCGTGAAGGACGTGACAGGCAACAACTATGTGTTGTTTGACCTGCAGCCGGACGGGACCTATAAGGCCAACGGCAACAGCGGCTCCCCCACCCCCTCGAACAATACCCGCGAGCTGGTGCGGTTCAGCGTGAACAGCGCCGCCACACTGACAAATCTCTGGGCGGGGCGCAAGTATCTTGTGGAGGAAACGCCGGGCGAGCATTACACGGCGGCCTATACGGGCAACAACGTCTCCTTCCCCAATAAGGGCAGCGAGGAAGTCGTGGTCACGAACACCTACGAGCACGGCACGGGCAGCATGGTGATCACCAAAAAGCTGGCGGACACCCCCGAGGACTGGGGCGTGGACGGAGCGACGGTGTTCTCGGCAAGGATAAAGGACGTAACGGGCAACAACTACCTGCTGTTTGAAATCCAGGCCAACGGCACCTATAAGGCGGTCGGCAACAACGGTTCATCCATGCCGACGAATGATCTGCGCGAGCTGGTGAAGTTCACGGCGGACACCAAAGCAGTGCTGACGGATCTCTGGGCGGGCCGCGTATACAAAGTCGAGGAGACGCCGGGCGAACATTACACGGCGTCCTATACGGGCAACAATGTGTCCTTCCCGACCAGCGGCAACGGCAACGTCGTGATCACGAACACCTACGAGCATGGCACGGGCAGCATGATGATCACCAAAAAGCTGGCCGGTTTCCCCGAGGACTGGGGCGTGGACAAGAACACAGTATTTACGGCGCGGGTGAAGGATGTGTCCGATAACAACTTTGTGCTGTTTGAACTGCAAAAGGACGGAACCTATAAGGCGGTCGGCAATAGCGGCAAGTCCGAGCCGACCAACGACAAGCGCGAGCTGGTGTCATTCACAGCGGGCAGCGCGGCCGAGCTGACGAATCTCTGGGCCGGTCACATATATCAGGTCATCGAAGTCTCCGGTTCCCACTACACGCCGGAATATGAGGGTAACAATGTCTCCTTCCCCGAGAGCGGCAATATGATCGTCGTGGTCAAGAACACCTACGAGCACGGCACAGGCAGCCTGATTATCCGCAAAGATTTGTCGGGCTGCGCCGAGGATTGGGAGGTGGACAACGCCACAGTGTTCACGGCCAGGGTGAAGGACGTCACGGACGGCAACTATGTGTTCTTTGACCTGCAGCCGGACGGGACCTACAAGGCCAACGGAAACAGCGGCTCGCCCACCCCCTCCGCCAACGCGCGCGAAATCGTGGCCTTTACTGCGGGCGGCACGGCGCAGCTGACGCATCTCTGGGCGGGGCACGTGTATCAGATCCAGGAGACCGAAGGCGAGCATTACACGGCGTCTTACACAGGCAACGATGTGATCTTCTCCGAGAGCGGAAACGGGGTCGTGACCATCACGAACACCTACGACGCGCCCGAAAAACCAAAGACGGGTGAGAGCTCTATGGCGCTGTGGCTGTGGCTTTTCGGCGCGAGTCTGTTGGGTTTGTGTACGGTTCTTGCGGAGCGAAAGCGAGTTGCAAGATAACTGAGATATGACAAGGCAAGGGGCTGACGCAAAAATCGGCCCCTTAACAGTTCCTTTAATGAGGAAAAAGCCAACAAAAAAGCGCGAGAAAACGATAGCGTTTTCTCGGCTTTTTTAGTATAATTAGATATGACAAATAAACTAAAAATACAAGCAGATTATAGCAAGTTTGGGCGGACATTTCAACTAAAACTTTTGACCGAGACAGATATCTTGATTCCCTGCGACGATTCGGTTCGGCTATTGAACGAGGCGCTGGAGAGCCTGGACTACTGCTGCAAACCTGTTCCGGAATCTCCTGCACAACTAACTTCCTTTCGCGTCCCCCTACTCTGGAATTTACTTTTGCAATTCACGAAGAATATAAAAATATATAAAAATATAGACAGAGACAGTATTGTCGTGTTATGCTTACCTACAATTCGATTTGATTGGGGTTTACTTATGAACAGATTAAATGACTTTTCCAAGCTGACGACGGCGGATATGATAAGGGCGGCCGAGGATTTCGGCACGCCGATCTATGTATATGATGAAGGGTTTATCGCAAGCAGGTGCAAGGCTTTGCTTTCTATGCCCAACGCTTATGGGCTGACCATTCGCTATGCCATGAAGGCCAACTCAAATAAAACAATCCTGCGGCTGATTCACGATCAGGGCTTGAAATTGGACGCGAGCTCGCTCAATGAGGCGAAACGGGCGGTGCTGGCCGGTATCCCGCACAGCGACATTCTGCTCACCGCGCAGGAGATGCCTTTGGGCGCGCGCCAGCAGGAACTTTGCGATATGATGTTGCATGGGCTCGACTACAACGTCTGTTCCCTGCGGCAATTGGAAAACATCGGCGACTTCGCGGCGGAGAATACCCTGCCGCTCACCATTCGCGTGCACCCCGGCCTGGGCTCGGGCGAATCGGCGGCGCGCGTGACGGGCGACAGTTACTCCTGCTTTGGCATTCACTTGAACGACTTGCCGCAGGCGATCGACTGGGCCGCACAGCGGGGGATCGTGTTCGAGCGCGTGCACGCGCACATCGGCTCGGGCACGGATCCGGATATCTGGAGCGCGTATGTGGATTTGATCGTGGGGATACTCGAGGACTATTTCCCGCACGCACATACGATCAACTTCGGCGGCGGGTTCAAAGAGGCGCGTATGCCGGGCGAAAAGCACGCGGAGCTGGAGATGATCGGCGCGCTGACGAAACGGCGGATCGAGGCGTCCTTTGCCAAGACGGGCCGCAAGCTGCGCGTGGCGTTTGAGCCGGGCACCTTTGTGGCGGCCAACGCG
>WRCT01000167.1 GCA_009783775.1 Clostridiales bacterium
AAGGCCCTGGACGAGATCGTGGAACAGGCCCTTCGACAGGCCGCGCTTTGGGAGGACGTGAAGGATCGGTTATCCGCCCATGCCATGAGCGTGTCGGGCGGCCAGCAGCAGCGCCTGTGCATTGCGCGCGTGCTGGCCTTGCAGCCCGAGGTGATTCTGTTGGACCGCCCCTGTTCCGGCCTGGATCCCATTTCCACGGCTAAAATTGAGGCCTCGCTCATAGAGTTAAAGGAGCAATACACGATTGTATTAGCCCCGCACAATGTCCAGCAGGCGGGACGCATTTCCGACAGAGTAGCCTTCATGCTTTTGGGCAATCTGATAGAGGAAGGCAAGGGCGCGGAGGTATTCTCCAATCCGAAGGACCAACGAACGAGCGACTACATCACCGGGAGGTTTGGATAAATGAGAACCGTTTTTGATGAACAATTGCTGATTTTAGGCGGCGCACTGGCCGGCATGGGCGACTTGGTCCATCATTCGCTGGACGATGCCATCCGCGCGCTGATCGAGCAGGACGCGGACTTGGCGCAGCAGGTCACGACCTATGACGACGTCATCAACGAAAAGGAAAAGGAGATCGAGCGCTATTGCCTGCGGCTCATTATCATGCAGCAGCCGGTCGCGCACGATTTGCGGTTTATTCTGGCCGTCCTCAAAAGCATCACCGATTTGGAGCGGATCGGCGACCACGCGCGCGACATCGCCGAGTACGCGGTCCTGTTTTCCGATAAGCCCTATATCCACAAACTCGAGCGCATTCAAAAGATGGCGTCCTCGACGCTCAAGATGGTCACGCGCTGTATCGACGCCTTTGTGCGCAAGGATCTCGAACTCGCTCGCTCGATCATCGTCTATGACGACAAGGTCGACAATCTGTTCTACAGCGTAAAAAAAGACCTGTTGGATCTCAAAAAGGAAAGCAAGGACAACGGCAACCCCGCCGTGGACCTGATCATGCTCGCCAAATACTTCGAGCGTATCGGCGACCACGCGACCAACATCGCCGAGTGGGTGGTATTCTACCTCACCGGCGAACACCCGTGAGCAGTTTACAGTGGACAGTGGACAGTTGACAGTAAATGAATAAACGAGCCTTGGTTTGAAACCCGGGGCTCGTTTTTTAGATTCCAGATTCTTTAACTGACCACTGACCACTGCCTCTTGTTCACCGCTCCCGCATGCTCTCAAACGCCTCCACCTTGCTGCCCGTGTCGGAGCGGATCGAGAACCCGATGTTGACAATGTGGTCCGCGACACGCTGCAAGGAGAACAGAACGGAATATAGGCTCTTGGACACGTCAACCGAATACATACTGGAGCTTAAGCGCGTGATATGCGCCTCCCGCTCCGCCTCGATCAAATCCTTTACCCTCTGGTGCGACTGCGAGATTTTCACAAACTTTTCCGTGCTGCGTGTGTCAAAGGTATACAGCGCCAGCCAAAACAAATGCGCGATCTCCTGATAGATCTTCTCCAGCTCCGCCCTTGTCTCCGGCAGGAAATGCGCGTCCTGCTGCTTCATACAATTCGTTTCCTGCGCCAGATACACCGCGTAGTCGCCGATACGCTCGATGTCGCTGATCACATGATGCAGGCCGCCGATCAATTTTTCATCTTTAGCGGAGAGGGAAACCGAGGAAATCTTAATGAAATAACTGGCCAGCGCGCGCGTGGTGTTGTCGATGAGATACTCCTCGCCGGCGATTTTTTTACTCGGGCTCATGTCCTCGTGCAGCACGGACGCAAACGCCCGCGCCAGGTTGTCTCGCGCCATGCCCGCCATGTGGGAGACTTCCTTCAACGCCTGCTCAATGGCGACCAGCGGCGTGGTCAGCAGCGAGTCGTCGATGTAAAGCAATTGCCTCGATTTCTGTTTTTTGTCCTTCACCGCCTTTGTGACAACGTTGACCAAGGGGGTTAAAAACACCAAAAGCGCCAAGGTGTAAACGGTATTGTACGCGAGATTAAAGCCCGCCAGACTGAACGGCAAATTGCCCGCGAACAGGCTTATAAACATATTGGTAATGGGTGCGCGGAACAAATAAAGAATAATCGAAAAGACCACCGCGCCTATCGTGCCGGTCAATACATGGAAGAGCGCAATGCGCTTGCCGTTCGCGTTGCAGCTCAACGAGGCCATAATGCCGTCCCAGCAGGTGCCGATGTTCGCGCCCATCACCAAAAAGAAGGACTGGTCCACCGTATGCATGACGCCCGTCCCCAAAAAGACGATGAACACACCGGTCGCCGCCGTGGAGGACTTTATGATCGCGGTGAAAACCATACCCGCGACCACGAGCATGATGGGATTTTGCATGATCTCAAACCGAAACAGTTTTGTCAGCGCCAGGTTTAAGAGCGAGTCCTTGCCGCCGATGGCAATCCCCATCACCTCCAGCCCGAGAAACAACATACCGAATCCGATAAAGAAGAGCGCGATTTTGCTCCAAGAATCATTGGTCGTCATGTAGGAGATCAAAACACCGATAAACGCTGTTGCCGCGAACACCATGCCGAGACTGAACCCACCCTTGCCGATGCCCGAAAGCGCGAACAAAAATGCGGTCAGCGTGGTCCCCACCTTGGCGCCCAGCACAATGCCGGCGCCCTGTTTCACCGTCACCACGTCCGCGTGCGCGAGGCCGACCGTCATAATCGAAGTGGCGGACGAGGACTGCATGATCGCCGTCGTCCCAATGCCCACGCCATAGTCAGACACTCTGTTTTTGCTGGCTTTCCGAAACAGCTTGCGCACACCCGCGCCCGCGCCCTGCTCGATGCCCAGGTTCATCTGCCGCATACCGTACAGGAATATGGCGACGCCGCCAAACATCAGCAATAAGTCCATTGCGATTTGCATAAAACCTCCCCAAAAAACAACAGGAACTGCGTATATTTATATAACAATTCGGGGCGAATGTCAATGAGAATTAGTGGGCAGCGAGGAATTCTGATTCAACCGATTGCGAAGGTCGGGCAACCAAAAGCCGGTGCATTTCGTGACGCCGGCTTTTCTTCTGCCCTTTAAGGCCGCTCAGGTGCGATACTGGTTTTCGCCTCCAATATGGATAGCAGTCTTTCGGGCCGAAGCATACGAATCCTTATATAGTCAACTCGACCGATATTCTTATACTCAATGCCAATAGTCCAGCCGTCGTCATAAACCACAATGGAAAGAATGTTTTCAAATAGTATGGTAAACTTTTTCCAAAAAAGACGAATGGTTATTTTCGCGTCGTCAATCCGCATCAAACAACCCATGTAGTGCATATCGTCAATGACGGTGCATAAGTATGTTTTCATCTCATTATAATCCAGGCAATCAGCCCAAATATCGCCAGCCCGATCCCGACCGCGATCAGTACGCGCCCGACGGACACGGGCGTCTTGCCGCCCACCTTGCCCGTCTGGCCGTTGACCAGAATGCGATAGAGTTTCTCCCGATAGGCAAAGGCCGACAGCCAGAGCGGCAGCAGCAGATACTTATACTTCACCTCGGCGTGGCAGGTCTGCACGCGCAGGTTACGCACGCTGTCCGCGCCGTGCCGCCGCTTGATATGCCGCTCGATCTCCGCTTTCAGCCGCTCGGCGATTAGCACTTTGCCGCGTTCCCAGCCGTCCTTTAAGCCAATGGAATAGCGTTCGGAGACAAACCCCGCCACATACTCGGGTTTGTATTTGCGGCTCTCGCCCGTGCGGAAGGGCTCAACGCGGCGCAGCAGCTGCGGGTCGTGCCGCGTGCTGGCCAATACGGGCTGGTCGTCGATAAACGCGTTATAGTCGCCCCGCGTGGGATACCAGGTGGTCTCCGTGGTCGTCGTATCCCCGCGCTTGACGGTGCGCGTGATGCCGTACTGCGCGCTGTAGCGCGAGTGCGTCTGGCAGTCAAAGGTCCAATAGGGCAGGTACACGCCGGC
>WRCT01000168.1 GCA_009783775.1 Clostridiales bacterium
CGTCTCAGGCGCGTCCGTGTCCTCGGCGGTGTCGGCCAGCACGTCCTCAAAGGTTTTGGTCAGCTGTTGCTCCAAGGTAATATTGTATTCTCCCGCAATCAGCACGGCGGTGTCGAAGTCCAGCTCCTGGTTGATCGTGGCGGGAATATCCAGCAGGAAGAGCTTTTTGATCAGCTCAGCCGCAGGTTTTCCAATCTTCTCGCAAAGATCCTTGACCGAGATGGTCTCGGTGGTGATGATGGCGTGCTCGATAATAATCGGCTCCGGCCTGTATTGCAGCGCCTGCTTTCGCCCTTTGACCTTGCGGCTGCCGGGGATATTGTCGTCCCACGCGTTCATGCTGGGCGCGGCCTCTTTTTGCAGGGCCTTTTTGTTCTTGGAACGGCGGTCTCTGTCATAGTTTCCACTGCGCGGCGGGCCGCTGCGGGGCGGGCCGCTCGGCGGAAAGCTCACCGCGCGCTCGCCGGGTTTGGGCATACCCGGCCTGCTCACACCTGTTTGCAGGGTGGGACCGCGCCGCTGCGTATCGGCAGCGGGCGCACGCCCGGGCGTACGCGGGGCGGGGGGACGCGTATCCGTGGTTCTTGCCACGGGCGGACGCGGTGCGCGCGGTGCGGGCTGATCGGGCATGAACACCACGCGCTCAGCGGTTTGCTCCGGTTTTTCCGCAGGCGTTTCCTCTGCGACGGCCTCTTCCCTATCGTCGCCGCCGACATGGACGCCGGTCGCCTCGTCGGACTCCAGCATTTTCTGCAGGCGTTCGGCGCGCTCGCGTTCCAAACGCTCCCGACGCTGGACCTGCTCTTTTTCGAGCAAACGATCCTCGGCGGCACGCGCCGTCTCGAGCAGCGTTTGGACCTCGCCCTTTCTCTCGCCGATCTGCAACATAAAGCCTTGCAGCTGCGCTTGCAGTTTGGTTGCCTGTTCCATAAAGTTACTTGCCATTATACTACCAACTCCCTCATACTCTCGGGTCGGACGCCATCGCGTCCTCTATCATTTTCTGAAAATTTCGGTCCGTGATTGCCATGACAATCCGGCTTGGTTTGCCTATCGCCTCGCCTACCGTCTCCACCAGATGAAACCCTATCTGCCTGGTTTCGCACATCGCGCGATATCCGTCAATCGTCTGCACGGAGGCTCTATCCTCCAGCAGTACCAGCAGCGCCTTGCCGCCCTTCAGCGCCAGCTCCACGGCGGTCGCGCCGCTGACACACTTGCCCGCCTTTTGGCAGAGGCCGATGGCGTTATGCAGGCGCGTCTGCATGACATATCTCCTGTAAGGCCGTGACCAGTTCAGGCGGCAGCGGTTGCTTGAGCGCCCGTTCCACCGCGCGAATCTTGAGCGCACGTTGCAGGCAATTCGCCTCGCGGCAAAGGTACGCGCCCCGACCGTTCAGCTTGCCGGTCTCGTCAATGCACAGCGTCCCCTCCGTGGTTCTCACCACGCGCAGCAGTTCCTTCTTGGGTTTCATTTGCCGGCAGGCGGTACAGGTGCGCAGGGGCGTCTTTTTCATCGTTCTCTATTCCTCGGTCTCCTCAATCAGCTCTTCTTCCTCTTCCGCAAGCTGCGCCTGTTCCATCATGGCGTTTTCCGCCTGGGTCTGGCTCTTGATGTCGATCTTCCAGCCGGTCAGCTTGGCGGCCAGGCGGGCGTTTTGTCCCTCTTTGCCGATGGCCAGCGAAAGCTGCGTATCGGGCACGATGACCTTGGCGGCCTTTTCCTCGTCGTTGACGTAGACCATCAGCGCCTTTGCCGGACTTAAAGCCTTCGCGATATAGATGGCGGGATCGGGATCCCACTCGATGATGTCGATCTTTTCGTTGTGCAGTTCCGCCACGATACGCTCCACACGCGCGCCGCGCTGACCGACGCAGGCGCCCACGGCGTCGACCTGCTGGTCGGTGGAGTAGACCGCGATCTTGGTACGGAATCCCGCCTCGCGCGCGATGGACTTGACCAGCACCACGCCGCTCATGATCTCGGGCACTTCCAGCTCGAACAGACGCTTGACCAGGCCCGGGTGCGTGCGTGACACGACGACCTGCGGGCCCTTGTTCTCCTTGCGGACCTCGAGCACATAGACCTTGACGCGGTCGTTGTTGACATAGTTCTCGCCGGGGATCATCTCGTTTTGCAGCAGAATGCCGTCCGTCTTGCCCAGCTCGAGGTAGACGCAGTTCTTCTCGGCGCGCTGCACGATCGCCGTCAATACTTCGTTTTCTTTTTCAATGTATTCGTCGTAGATGATGCCGCGTTCCGCCTCGCGGATCCGCTGCATGACCACCTGTTTGGCGGTCTGCGCCGCGATCCGGCCGAAGTCGCGGGTCTTGGCCTCCTCTTCCAGCACGTCGCCCACCTCATACAGCATATTGACCTTACGGGCGTCTTCGAGCGTGATCTCCACGGTAGGCGTCTCTACCTCCTCGACCACCGTCTTGGAGGCGTAGATATGAATCTCACCCGTGTCGGGGTCGATCTCCGCGCGCACCGTGCCCTGGGAGTTTGTATTGCGCTTGTAGGCCGAGATGAGGGCGGCCTCGATGGCCTGGAGCAAGATGTCCTTGCTGATGCCGCGTTCCTTCTCCAGCTGTTTGAGGGCCTCGATAAATTCTAGGTTCATGTTTCTTCCCTTTCCAAAGTGTAGTTAAAACTTAATATACGGCTTGACCAGCGCCGCGTCCTTCTTCGTGATTACGCAATCCGAACCGTCGGCCAGCCGCAGCGTAAGACTGTCTTCATCGGAGGCGGTCAGTTCACCCGCCAGCTCCTTCTTTTTATCGCGCGGGGCGTAGAGCTTGACAGTGACTTCTTTGCCCAGGTTTCGCGTAAAGTCGGCAGGTTTTTTGAGCGGCCGGTCCAGCCCGGGCGAGGACACCGAGAGGAAGTAGGGCTGCGCGATGGGGTCGGCCTCGTCCAAAATCGGCTCGACCGCACGGCTCACGGCCTCACAGTCGTCGATCGTAACGCCGCCCGTTTTGTCGATAAACAGGGTCAATACCCAGCCGCCGTGCTCGCGGACAAACTCCACGTCCCGCAGCTCGTAACCCAAGGCCTCGACCGTGCCCTGCACCAGTTTTTCGCAAATCTCCGTAGTCTTCATAGGGTCCTTTACAAGGAAAGAGTGGGTCGCCCCACTCTCCACTTCACATTTCACATTCCAACAGTTGGCATTATAGCACAGTATTTTGCCCAATGCAAGGATTATTTTGCGCCCTGCACCTGTGAATTCCTTGCTACACCTCAAGATATAGGTTCTTCTCCTGCCTTGTCGTCCCCCACCTTCTCTGTTTTGCCCTTACCCTTTCCTGGTTTTTCCACAAAGTGCTGATAGAACTCAAGCAAAAGAAACCCTCGTATTCTTTTGACCAGTGATAATAATAAGGCTAACCCAAGCCCAATACAATACGCGATTGCATAATCTGATAACACAAATGCAACAACAAGAATTGTGGCGATTATCAAGATAGACCATAGGGCTAAACTTCCACACAGCATTTTCATTTTTCTATTCAATTCGATTTTTTGCAGAGCATTCAAGTGACGAGATAAGCCTCGTTTGTTTCCGTAAAACACTAAAATGCCCCCAACGATTTGACTAAATCCCCATACGCCAACAATAGTTCCCGCAACACCCACAACAATGCTCCAAAGCATGGAGACGGAACTCTCGGGGACAGAAAACTCTGCTGAGTAGAGCAGGGAGCCGTCGGTGTTGCGGTATTCGATGATCACGGCGGCATTTTTTACGCCCAGTCCACGCAGCTCCTGGGCCTCTCTCTCGTAGATTA
>WRCT01000169.1 GCA_009783775.1 Clostridiales bacterium
CTCGGAAACGGAGACTATAGAGACTATTATGAGATCTGGCTGGAGACCGACACCTATCTGATCGTAGCCATGTTTGGTGTGTCGGATTCGTGCCTGGCGTAGCGGCCTGACATATCAGAGACATAATAATACAAGGGGCTTCCTGCGGGGAACCCCTTTTTTGTGTCAATGTCACCGCACCCTGCTATAAGTCTCGAGGCGGCTGAGAAAAGAAAAACCCGCCGAAGCGGGTCTTTTAACGTGTAGTTTGCGGCGTTAGCCCAAATTCTCCTCGAGCTTTTTGAGTTCGGCCGCCAACTCCTTGGGCAGACGGTCGCCGTAGCTGACGTAGTTGCCTTTGATGGACTCGACTTCGGCTTTCCAGGCGTCTGTGTCGACACGCAGCAGTTCTTCCATATCCGCAGCGGTGACGTCCGTGCCGCTGGTGTCGATGGAATCCATGTCGGGCATATTGCCGATGGCCGTCTTATGCGCCTTGGCCTTGCCGGAGAGACGCTCCACGATCCAGCGCAGGACGCGGCTGTTGTCGCCGAAACCCGGCCAGAGGAACTTTCCGTTGTCGTCCTTGCGGAACCAGTTGACAAAGTAGATCTTCGGCAGTTTGTCCGCGTCGGTCTTCTTGCCGATGTCGATCCAATGCTGCAGGTAGTCGCCCATGTGGTAGCCGATGAACGGCAGCATGGCGAAGGGGTCGCGCCGGACCTGGCCGACCTTGTCGGTGATGTCGGCGGTGGTGATTTCCGAGCCCATGATTGAGCCTAGGAAAATGCCGTGGTTCCAGTCGAGGCTTTCGTTGACCAGCGGAATGGTGGTCTTGCGGCGGCCGCCGATGAGGATCGCCGAGATCGGCACGCCGGCGGGGTCTTCCCACTCGGGCGCGATGACGGGGCACTGGCTCGCGGGGGTTGTGAAACGCGCGTTCGCGTGCGCGGCGAGTTCGCCCGATTCGGGCGTCCAGTCGTTGCCCTTCCAGTCGATCAGATGATCGGGCGCGGGCACGCCGCTGCCCTCCCACCACACGTCGCCGTCGTCGCAAAGGCCCACGTTCGTGAAGATGGTGTTGCTCTTGATCTGCTTATACGCGTTGGGGTTGGACTGCACGGAGGTGCCCGGCACGACGCCGAAGAAACCCGCCTCGGGGTTGATGGCGTAGAGCCTGCCGTCGTCGCCGAACTTCATCCAGGCGATGTCGTCGCCGATGGTCTCGACTTTCCAGCCCGGGAAGACCGGCTCGAGCATGGCCAGATTGGTCTTGCCGCAGGCGCTCGGGAACGCGCCGCAGACGTAGTAGGATTCGCCTTCGGGGTTCGTGAGCTTTAAGATGAGCATATGCTCGGCCAGCCAGCCCTCGTCACGCGCCTGCACGCCCGCGATGCGCAGCGCAAAACACTTTTTGCCGAGCAGCGCGTTGCCGCCGTAACCCGAACCGAAGGACCAGATCATGCGCTCTTCGGGGAAGTGGCTGATGTATTTGTCGTCCACATTGGGCACGCAGGGCCATGCGCTGTCCTTTTCGCCCTCGGCCAGGGGTTTGCCCACCGAGTGCAGGCACTTGACGAATGCACCGTTTTCGCCCAGGCTTTCCAGCACCTCTGCGCCGATACGGGTCATGATCCGCATATTGACGACCACATAGGGACTGTCGCTGATCTCGACGCCGATCTTGGAGATATAGGAGCCGACGGGGCCCATCGAGAAGGGAATGACATACATCGTTCTGCCCTTCATGCAGCCGTCATACAGCGCGGTCATGGTCGCCTTGAGTTCGACCGGATCGATCCAGTTGTTGGTCGGGCCCGCGTCCGCCTCGTTCTTGCAGGCGATGAAGGTGCGCTTTTCGGCGCGCGCCACGTCGGAGGGGTGGCTGCGGAAGAGATAGCAGCCGGGGCGTTTTTCGGGATTCAACGGCGTTGCCATGCCGGCGTCGACCATCTCCCCGATCAGCCTGTCGTATTCTTCCTGCGAGCCGTCGCACCAGTAGACGCTGTCCGGCTTGCACAGGGCGGCGACTTCGTCGACCCAGTTCAAGAGTTCTTTGTTCTTTGTGATCATGTGTTTGTTCTCCTTTTTGGTAATTCTTTCCTATTATGCATATTTAGGCAAGTATACACGAAAAACTTTGAATAGGCAAGCTTTATTTTCATGACGAGAGTGGAAAGTGGAGTGTTGAGAGTGGAGCGAAGGGGAAAACTGCTCTGACCCACCCCACCAAATCTGCGGATTTGGTGGGGACCCCGGCGCAGTTTTTTTGAATTGTATTGTATTAGTCTGATTTTGGGGTGTCTTTCGTATCTTGAGAGTATGAGACGGATAAATATGCGGGGTTTGGCGCCCCTGGTGTTGCTGTGTGGGTTGATTGTGTTTCCGTCGGCTGCGCTTGCCGCGGCAAAGGAGGCGGCGCTGCTTTGGTGGGAGCGGGTCTTCCCCGCCCTGCTGCCGTTTATGTTGTGCGTTGGACTGCTGGAGCGGGTTTTCAGTGGGCAGCGGGCAGGGGGCACGCGTAGGGGCGATTATCAATCGCCCGCAGGACAGTGGCCGGTATTTCTGATAGGAGCTTTGGCGGGCTATCCGGCGGGCGCGAAACTGGTGGGCGGGCTGCAAGAGCGGGGGGCGCTTTCACCGGAGGACGGGCAGCGGGTGGCCCTGTTTGCCAATTTGCCAAGCCCCGGTTTTTTGCTCTCGGTTGTGGCAATCGGGCTGTATGGGGATAAGCGGGTGTTCTGGCCGATGTTTCTTCCCGCGCTGGCGGTGGCGGGGGTTGTTTTTTTTAGAGTGAAGGGTGGAGAGTGGAGAGTGGAGCGAAGGAAAAAACGCGGTGCGTTTTCTAATCATAAGGTTTTCGGAGAAAACCCTCCGCAACTTTCCACTCTCCACTTTCCACTTTCCACTGTCATCACAGACGCCATCTTCGACGCCGTGCTATCCTTACTGAGAATCGGCGGCTGCCTGATCGTCTGCGCGGTGGTCGGCGCGCTGCTCTTTGCCGTTGGGCTGCCGGCGCTGCTGGCGCGGGTCCTGCCGCTGACGGAAGAGGTCATCCGGATTTTGCTGGGCGGGGCGATGGAGATGACCTGGGGCATGAGCGCGCTGGCGGGCAGCACGTTGCCGCTGCGCTTGCAGCTGGCGCTGGGGTGTTTTTTTGTCACGTTCGGCGGGCTGTCGGTCTTTATGCAGTCCCTGTGTTTTATGAAGATGCAATCCGGCGCGCGCTATCTGCTGGGCAAGCTGGTCATGGGGCTGGCCGCGGGCGCGCTGGCCTTTCTGCTAACGCCGCTCTTTGTGCCCGACAGCGTGGTGCAAACCCTTTCGCAGGCGCAGATCTACGCAACCAACGCGCTGACTGCGGGCAGTATTTTGGCCGTGTCAACGGTGTCGCTGTTGTTTGCGTTGCTGCTGGGGGTGGTGTTGCGGCCGAAGACGGTGGGCGGTGAACAGTGAGCGGATTGTGCACGCAGGTATTTTATCAAACCGCGAAAAACGCGAAAACGCTTTCCTGCGTCATTGGCTGTGCGGAGCCGGTGAGGAATGGAATAAGCATGGTAATAACGGAAGCAGACAAGGAAGAAGAGTGGGGCAAGTCGCAGGTTAGGTCGAGCGCAGAGCATGTATTCTGTGTTCTTTCCTCCATTTTTTTATTTTTGAACCCCCCAAAGGTCCTTTTTTACCAATTGCTATTGTATCATAGCCCTTGTGGCAAGGCAAGGCCAATTTTCCCTCAGATTCCAGATTTGCGGATTAAGC
>WRCT01000170.1 GCA_009783775.1 Clostridiales bacterium
TCTGCCAATGCCCGTGTCATAGAACAGGTCAAGGATATCCTTCAGGCGGCAGTTGCCGTTGTTGATACAGTACTCGCTCTCACCGGATCGGAATACGCGACGGGTGATCGCGACTTCGTGGTAGTCCAGCGGCAACTTGCGGTCGGAATTGTCGAAGGTCAGCGTCACCTCGCAGTAGCCATGCGGGCGGCGCGTTTGCGTGCCGTTGAAGATAACGTCCTCCATGCGCGTGCCGCGCAGGGCTTTGGCGCTCTGTTCGCCCAGCACCCAGCGCACGGCGTCGCATATATTGCTCTTGCCGCTGCCGTTTGGCCCAACGACCGCCGTAATGCCGCCGCTGAACTGCAGTTCGGTCTTTTTGACAAAGGACTTGAATCCGGCAAGTTCCATTCGAATCAGTCGCATACTTCCCCCCCGCGCGCTGCCAATGTTTCCAGCGCCTGTCCGGCTGCCGCCTGGCCCGCGCTTTGTTTGGACGCGCCCTCGCCCTCGCCCAGGCGTTTGCCGTTCACATCTACACCCATGGTAAAGATACGCTTGTGTTCGGGTCCGTCGGCCTTGAGCAACAGATATTCGATTTTGGCGGCGGGACTGCGCTTGGCAATGAGCTCCTGCAGCTTGGTTTTATAATCGGAGAAAGCGCCCTCTGCCTCGGTCAGTTGCAGGGAGGTAATGATAAACGTCTCGACAAATTCTTTTGCAGGACGCAGACCGCCGTCCAGATAGATGGCGCCGATGACCGCTTCCAGCGCGTCCGACACAATAGAGGGCTTGTCCCTGCCGCCTGCCCGATCCTCGCCATAACCCAGCAACAGGAAATCGGGCAGGTTCAAACGGCCCGCCGCTCGCACCAGGGCGGGTTCGCACACCAATGCAGCGCGGGTCTTGGTCATGGCGCCCTCGCGCATTTTGGCGGTATCGCGGTACAGGCATTCGGAAACGGCCAGTTCCAGCACGGCGTCGCCCAAAAACTCCATGCGCTCGTTGTCCGGTTTGCCATGCTCAGCGGCGTAGGACGAATGCGTCAGCGCCTGCGTAAGCAAGGCGCGGTCGGCAAAGGCATAGCCCAGTATGTTCTCTAATACTGCAAGATCTTGATTCATTGGCGCGCTCCGGTACTTCTACAAAAAATCCCGCACCGATTGATGCGGGACGGCCCGACAAGCTCGGGAATTACTTGCTTTCCAGGTAACCGAGGATATCGTTCACCGTCTGCATCTTGGGCAGCTCCTCGTCGGGGATCTCGGCGTCGAACTCTTGTTCCAGGTCCATTACCAGCTCCACGATGTCCAGAGAATCCGCGTGCAGGTCCTCAATGAGGCGGCTTTCCACTGTGATCGAGGCGGGATCGACATCCAATTGTTTCGCGATAATCTCGCAGATTTTTTCAAATTTCATTTTTTTACTCCTTTGTTCACTCTATGCGTGGCAGATATCGAGTATTATTCTACAAAATTTCTATTCCAATGTCAAGGCAGAGATGTTCTCGGCGATACGTGCCACAACTCCGCCGCGAATGAGGCTCTCGGTTTGCAGGATCGCCCGACAGATTGCCCTGGCGTCCGAGCTGCCGTGCGCCTTGACGACTATGCCGTTGACGCCCAACATCGGCGCGCCGCCGACCTCTTTCCAGTCCAGCCTTGACTTGAGCGCGCGCAGCGCAGGCATAACCAAAGCAGCACCGGTTTTGGCAAGCAAAGAGCTGGAAAGTCCCTCCTTGAGCAGAGCAAAGATTGCCTCCGCCGTGCCCTCCGCAGTCTTGAGCAGCATATTCCCCTCAAAGCCGTCACAGACAATGACGTCCGCCTCATCAAACAATACATCGCGCGGTTCGATATTGCCGATGAAGTTGATGCCTTTCGTTTGTTTGAGCAACTGATACGCGGCCTTGGTAAGCTCGTTGCCCTTCTCCTCCTCCGCGCCGTTGTTGAGCAGAGCAATGCGTGGCTCTTCCACTTCCATTACGCCCTTGAAAAAGGCGTCGCCCATCAAAGCGAACTGTTGCAGGAAGGTCGGCTTGCTGTCTGTGTTCGCGCCGCAGTCAATCAGCATGACGTGACCGCCGTTCACGGTGGGCAAAAGCGGCGCCAGCGCGGGACGTTGTACGCCCGCCAGACGCTTGACGATTAGCGTGGCGCCGGTTAATACCGCGCCCGTACTGCCGGCAGAGAGCAGGCCTTCGGCCTCGCCCGCCGCCACGGCCCCAAGGGCACGCACGAGGGAAGAGTCTTTTTTGCGGCGGATCGCGAGCGTCGGGGACTCTTTGCAGCTGATTTCCTCCGTAGTCGGGAAGAGGGAAAAGCGTTCCGACAGCTCGGGTTTCTCCCTAAAATATCTCGCAATCTGCCACGCGTCGCCAAACAGCAGCAGGTGCACGTCGTCGGGCAACAGCGAGAACGCCTGCACGCAGCCGTCGAGCACAGCCAAGGGCGCGTTGTCGCCGCCCATACAGTCAATTGCGATGTTGATCATAGGAATCCCCCTTACTCAAAAATGGGACGCCCGATCGGTGCGCCCCAAATTACGCATGGCACAAGGCTGCTTATGCCTTACTCTTCTTTTCTTCCATATCAATGACCTGTTTGCCATCATAATACCCGCACTTTTTGCAAACGATATGGGAGGGTTTCAGCTCGTGACACTGCGGACATTCCGTCAGGTTCGGCTGCTCCAGCTTGAAGTTGCTGGCCCTTCTTTGATCTCTCTTTGCCTTGCTTGTTTTTCTCTTGGGTACTGCCATGATTACACCTCCTCGTTATCTTGATAAAGCGCGGCCAACACGGAAAACGCGTTGCTGCGCGAGTTCGCTGCGCAGGAGCACTCCTGCAGGTTGCGATTGCCCCCGCAAGCGGGACATAGCCCCCGGCAATCCTCGCTGCAGACTGCCACAATTGGCAGTTGCAGATAAAGATTGTCCCAAAAAGCGGGCAGCAGTTGGAGCCGGTCGCCTGCAAGCGGTCTGCTTTCGTCATCCTCTTGCAGGGTGCTTTCGCGCAGATACCGCTCATTTAGCGGGATAGTCAGCCGCTCCACAAACGGCTCTGTGCAACGGGCGCAGATACGCGTCAATGCGACCTCTGCCCTGCCCTCTGCCAGCACGGCCTTGCCGTCAAACCGATAGGTTCCGGTGATAGCCACGTCCTGCGCAAAAACAATCGGCAAACCGCCGAAGGTCTCCGGCGCAAGGGGACCTGTCCAGGAGAAAGAAAATTCCTCTCCCACACGCGCCAATGATTCCTTAATTGACCACTCCATACACAACCTAGATTATTCTATATACTTGAGCCCCGTTTGTCAACCATTATTCGCAAGATTCCCAGTTCAGGCTGCGATCCACCGCGCGCGTCCAGCCGTGCAGCAGTCTCCGGCGATAGTCCCCATTCATATTTGGCATAAAGCGACGCGCATTCCTCGGAAAAGACGGGAGCGTTGTTCTATCTTTCCAGAGGCCCGCCGCCAGCCCTGCGAGACCGGCCGCGCCCAGCGCTGTCGCCTCCGTCGTATCGGAACGCAGCACGGGCTTGTCCAGTATATCCGCCTGGAACTGCATTAAAAAGTTGTTCGCGCTTGCCCCGCCGTCGACATAGAGCGCGCCCAATGAAATGCCTGTGTCAGCTTGCATGGCATCCAAAACATCCTTGGATTGGTAGGCGATGGATTCCAATGCCGCCCGCACGATATGGTTTCGGTTCGTGCCGCGCGTAAGGCCAAAGAA
>WRCT01000171.1 GCA_009783775.1 Clostridiales bacterium
CACCATCGGCGTCTCGGAGGATATTGTCGAGGCGAGCTTTATCGCTTTAATAGATTCTTTCGAATACTTATTGTCAAAAACTACAATGTACAAACTACAAACTACAATGAAGGAAGAAAACCCTACGGCTTTTCCTTTGAATGATTAGTATAAAAAAACGGGCGGCGCAGGCGCCCGTCTCATCAATTGTAGTTTGCACATTGTAGTTTCAAACGAATTATGGAATAAAAGGAGAGCAATTTGATATGGGCATGACAATGACACAAAAAATCCTGGCTGCGCACGCGGGCAAGGATAGGGTAGAGGCGGGGGACTTGATTTTGGTCAATCTCGACCTGGTGCTGGGCAATGACGTGACCGCGCCGGTAGCCATCGCCGAGTTTGAAAAGCTGGGCCAAACCGAGGTGTTCGACAAGCAAAAGGTGACGATGGTCATGGACCACTTCACCCCCAACAAGGATATCAAGGCCGCCGCGCAGTGCAAGCTCTGCCGCGATTTCTGCGCGGACAAGGACATTGAGCACTTCTACGATGTGGGCGAGATGGGCATCGAGCACGCGCTCCTGCCCGAAAAGGGCCTCGTGATCGCGGGCGACGCGGTCATCGGCGCGGACTCGCACACCTGTACCTATGGCGCGTTGGGCGCGTTCGCCACCGGCGTGGGCGCCACCGACATGGCCTGCGGCATGGCCACGGGCAAAGCCTGGTTCAAAGTGCCCTCCGCGATCAAGTTTGAACTGGTCGGCGAGCTGCAAGGCTACGCCTCCGGCAAGGACGTCATTTTATACATCATCAGCCAAATCGGCGTGGACGGCGCGCTGTACAAATCCATGGAGTTCACGGGCGACGGCGCGCGCTCCCTCTCCGTGAGCGACCGGCTCTGTATCGCCAATATGGCCATCGAGGCCGGTGCGAAAAACGGTATCTTCGAAGTCGATGAAAAGACCTTGGACTTTATCGCGGCGCACAGCGACCGCAAGCCCGTCGTCTATGCGGCGGACCCCGACGCGGTCTATGACGAGACGCACATCATTGACCTTGCCGCCATCGTACCCTGGGTCGCCTTCCCGCACCTGCCCGAGAACGGGCGTCCGGTGGACGAGGCGGGCGACGTCCCGATCCAGCAGGTGGTCATCGGCTCCTGCACAAACGGACGGCTGGAGGATATGATCGTCGCGGCGGAGATATTAAAGGGCAGGAAGGTCGCCAAAGGCGTGCGCGCCATCATCTTTCCCGCCACGCAGAAAATCTGGCTCGAGGCGATGGAGCTCGGCCTGCTCAAGATTTTTGTCGAGAGCGGCTGCGCGGTCTCCACGCCCACCTGCGGCCCCTGCCTGGGCGGGCATATGGGCATTTTGACCAAGGGCGAGCGGGCGGTTGCCACCACCAACCGCAACTTTGTCGGCCGCATGGGCCACCCCGAGTCCGAGGTCTATCTGGCCAGCCCTGCCGTGGCCGCGGCCAGCGCGATTACAGGCAAAATCTCACACCCACGTGATGTAGTGTAGGGCGGGGGCTTGCTCCCGCCGCGTAGGGGCGATTTTCAATCGCCCGCAGAAAGGAACTCAAAATGAAATTCCAAGGAACAGTCATAAAATACGGGGATAACGTAGATACGGATGTCATCATTCCGGCGCGGTACCTGAATACCTTTGACAAGAAGGAACTGGCAAGCCACTGCATGGAGGACTTGGACGCAACGTTCACAAGCCGCGTCAAAGCGGGCGACATCATGGTCGCGGGCGAAAACTTCGGCTGCGGCTCCTCGCGTGAGCACGCGCCCATCGCAATCGCCGAAAGCGGCATTTCTCTGATTATCGCCAAGAGCTTTGCCCGCATTTTCTATCGCAACGCGATCAATATCGGCCTGGCGATTCTCGAATGCCCCGCCGCTGCCGAGGCCATTGCCGAGGGCGACGCGGTCTCCGCCGATCTCGACAACGGCATTATCACCAATCTGACCACAGGCGCAACCTATCAGACCGCGCCCTTCCCCGCTTTTATTCAATCAATCATTTCAAACGGAGGATTGATTGAATCCATTAAGAGCGGCGCGATTGGATAATGAGAAGTGAGGAATGAGGAGCGAGGAATTCCTCATTACTAACCCCTCACTCCTAATCAATAAATCTTTAAGAAAGAGAAAGAAACCATGAAATTTAACATCGCACTCCTAAAAGGCGACGGCATCGGGCCGGAGATCATTGACAGCACAACGCAGGTACTTGACAAGATCGGCGCAAAGTTCGGCCATCAGTTTGACTACGCCGAGTATCTGGCAGGCGGCTGCGCCATTGACGCCACCGGTATTCCCCTGCCCGAGGAGACCCTCGCGGGCTGTTTGGCCAGCGACAGCGTCCTGCTCGGCGCGGTGGGCGGCCCCAAATGGGACACCCTGCCCGGCCACCTGCGTCCCGAGCGCGCCCTGCTCGGCCTGCGCGCCGCGCTGGGGCTCTACACCAACCTGCGTCCGGCCCGACTCTATCCCGCGCTGGCCGCTGCCAGTCCGCTGCGCGCGGACATCGTGGCCAGGGGCTTTGACATTCTGATCATCCGCGAGCTCACCGGCGGCATTTACTTCGGAGACCGCGGCCGCCGCGAGGGACCCAACGGTCCCGAGGCCTACGATACTGAGGCCTACAGCGTCATGGAGGTCGAGCGTATCGCCAGAGTCGCCTTTGAGTCGGCGCGGCTGCGCGGCAAACACGTCACCAGCATTGACAAGGCGAACGTGCTCGAAAGCTCCCGCCTCTGGCGCGAGGTCGTGCACGAGGTGGCAAAGGATTATCCCGACGTGACCGTGATTGATATGCTGGTGGACAACGCCGCCATGCAGCTGGTGCGCAACCCGCAGCAGTTTGACGTGGTGGTCACCTCGAATATGTTTGGCGACATATTATCCGATGAGGCCTCGCAGATCACCGGCTCCATCGGACTGCTGCCATCGGCCTCATTGGGCAGCACCAAACGCGGTATGTACGAGCCGATCCACGGTTCCGCGCCGGATATCGCGGGCCAAGGCCTGGCCAATCCCATCGCGACCATCCTTTCGGCGGCTATGATGCTGCGCTACTCCTTCGGGCTCGAGACCGAGGCGAAAGCCATGGAGGATGCCGTGGACAATGTCTTAAACGCGGGCCACCGCACGGCGGACATACTGGGCGGGGCGGCACAGCGCCCCTTGTCCACGAGTGAAATAACGGAGCTTATTCTTTTGGAGATATAGTTAATGTACAATGTACAAACTACAAACTACAATTAAGGAAAAAACGCGCTGCGTTTTCTTTGATTTGATATAATAAAAAACGGGCGGCGCAGACGACCGTTACCGCAATTGTAGTTTGTACATTGTAGTTTGTAGTTTAAGATGAACGGAGGGTCACATCATGGAAATCAGGATTGAAAAAACAATGCAGCCGAAAACAAAGGTTTTGGATTGTGAGTTGGGCTTTGGCAAAGTGTTCACCGACCATATGTTCGTGATGGATTACCACGCCGGCGAGGGCTGGGTGGACCCCCGCATCGTACCCTACGCGCCGCTGCAGCTTATGCCCGCCAGCACCTGCCTGCACTACGCCCTGGAGGTGTTCGAGGGCATGAAGGCCTACCGCCAGCTAAACGGTTCCGTCGCGCTGTTCCGGCCGCAGCTCAATTTCGAACGCTTAAACAGCTCCTGCGA
>WRCT01000172.1 GCA_009783775.1 Clostridiales bacterium
ACCACCAGCCCGTCGCCGCTGAAGGTTCCGCCGGCCTCCTCCGCGCCGCCCGCGTACTCGGCGTTCCAGATCAGCCATGCTATATCGGGGATAGTGAGGGCCAGGGTCTCGTCCGCGTCGGTTTTGGAACCGGTGACGATGAGCGTGCCATTTATATCCAACGCGGTCTGAATCCTGCTTTGTATCTCCGCCACCGTGTCGGCCTGTTCGATTTCCACAGTAGCAACGGCGCCCGTCAAGATGGGCAGGGGCGCCGCGCTCGTCAGCGCGACGGGCAGCAACGTGACCAGCATGGCCGCGCACAACAAAAGCGCAAGCCCGCGCCTGCGCAAAGAAAAGGTCTGTTTCATAATCGTTCCTCCTAAAATTAAATATATTTTTATCATCTTAATAATAACACAATACCCACACAAAAAACAAGAGGCGTCCCAAACACCGGAACACCTCTTGTAGCTTGCAACCTGTAACTTGCAGCGGGCGAACGCAGTTCGCCCCTACGCAGACGGAACGTCAAGTCTATACCCGATCTTATGCACCGTGCGGATCTTGTCCGACCAGTCCAGCTTGCGGCGCAGGCGCTGCACGTGCGAGTCGAGCGTCCGCGTCTCGCCGATGTAGTCCGTGTCCCAAATCCGCTCGAACAGCGTCTCGCGGAAGAGGGCGGTGTTCGGGTTCTGGCAGAACAGCACCAGCAGATCAAACTCCTTGCGCGTCAGTTCGATGTGCTGCCCGTTTTGCAGCACGTCCCGCGCGTCCAGGTCGATGATCACGTCATAGACGTGCAGCAGGCCCTGGCTCTTGTTGAACCGCCGCAGTACGACCTCAATGCGCGCCAAAAGCTCCACGATCTCAAAGGGCTTGGTGATATAGTCCTCCGCGCCGAGCTTGAGGCCCTTCACCCGGTCCTGCACGTCCGACTTCGCGGTGAGGAAGATCACGGGAATATTCATGGGCCGGATATAGGCTAAAAGGTCATAACCGTCAAACTTGGGCAGCATGATGTCGAGCAGCACGAGGTCGTAGGAGTTTTTCTCCAAAAGATCCGCTGCCTGCTGCCCGTCGAACGCGCAGGTGCAAAGATAACCCTGCCGCGTCAAATTCATGCGAATCAGATTCGCGATAGGCTGTTCGTCTTCAACAACAAGTATTTTAATCACAAATTACTACCTCCAACGGTGGGGATTGCAGTCAGAATATCACAGACTTTCGTACAAAATGTAACACCGGCCACTATTTTTCCTTATTTTTCTTTTTTGTCACATTATCATTTTGGGGCTCAGTTTCATTCTCAACCCTTGTAACCTGTAACTTTGCACTTGCAACTTTTATCACGCCTTCCCGCTGCAACGCGACCAAAAAGGCGATCAGCAGCGGCAGTCCGAACATACCCAAAATGCCGAACAGCCGCATACCCACATAGAGCGCGATCAGCGTAAACACCGGATGCAGGCCCGTTTGTTTGCCCAGAATGCGCGGCTCGATAAACTGGCGGATGGCTGTGATACAGACATAGAGGATCAGCAGTCCGATCCCAAAACCCGTGTTGCGCTGCAGCAGCTCGATCGCCGCCCAGGGCAGCAGGACGGTGCCGCTGCCTAATACGGGCACAATGTCCACCGTGGCGATGGCCAACGCGATCGCGTTGAAGTTGGGCACGCCCAGAAACAGCAGGCCCAGCATGAGCTCGCAGTAGGTGATGACAAAGAGAATGCCATAGGAGCGGAGTATCCGGCCCACGGTACTGCCGAAGGTTTTTTTGAAGGTGATGTACTTTTCGTACCGTTCGGGACCGGCCAGATTTTTCACGGTCCGGTCGATCAGGCCCGGGTCCAGCGCGACAAAATACGAGGCGACGGTAAAGAACATGATCTGCAGCAGGACGAGGGGCGCGGCGGCTAATGTGCTCGTGCCGGCGGAGACGGAAATCTCCGCGATCTTCGTGCCCACCGTGTTGATCACCGACGTCAGCGCGCCGCCGATCAGCTCCGCCAGATCGGGATCCCACTCGGACACGGTCGCGGTGATGGTCCGAAACAGATCGCTGATAAAGGGGACCAGCCGGTCGTTGTATCGGGTGAACAGCGACTGCAGGTAGGAGATCAGCTCCGAACCGGCCCACAGCAAAAGAAAGACCAGCAGCGCGAGCACGAGGGTCACGAGCACCACGGCGGAGAGTTTGGGCGGAATTTTCAGCTTTTTATGCAAAAAATTGGACAGGGGCCGTACGATAAGCCCCACGAGAAAGGCCAGCAAAAACGGCATAAACAGGGGAATGCCATAAGAAAACAGAACGTAAACGCCCAGCGCCAGAGCCAGGACATACAAGGTCTTAATCAGGAAGTTTTTGGCTTTCTCTACACTCATATCAGCATTATAACACAATCCCTCGCCGCGTAAAGCGAAAATAAAGGAGAAAGAACGAATTTATTTCTCAAATACTTTATCAATTTTTTTCTTGTCAATATCTTGTTTTTTTTGCGTCCAAAGTGTTATACTGACTCTAATCTCGATTTTAGTCGAAATGGGAAAGAATATGATAGAGGAACTGCAGGAAACAATCCAGCGGCCCCCAAAACTGCGGACACGAGCGGTCAACCTGTATTATGGCGCGCATCACGCGCTGCGGGACGTCACGATGGACATTCCCGCCTGCGCGATCACCGCCATCATCGGGCCGTCCGGCTGTGGCAAATCCACGCTCCTGCGCCTGTTCAACCGCATGAACGATCTGATCCCCAGCTGCCGTATTGACGGCGAAGTGCTGCTTGACGATCTCTCCCTCTATCACAAATCGGTCGACGTCGCCACGGTCCGTCAACGGGTCGGTATGGTCTTTCAAAAGCCCAACGTCTTCCCCATGAGCATTTACGACAATATCGTCACGGGCCCGAAACGCCTCGGTATTCGCGGCAAGAACAAGCTCGATGAAATCGTGGAGCGGTGCTTAAAGCAAGCCGCGCTCCTGCACGAACTGGACAACTTAAAGAAACCCGCCCTCGATCTCTCGCCCGGGCAGCAGCAGCGATTGTGTATCGCGCGCGCGCTTGCCGTTTCGCCGGAGGTCGTTTTGTTTGACGAATCCTGCAGTGCGTTGGACCCCGAGTCCACCATGAAGGTCGAGGAGCTTATGCACGAGCTCAAGCGGGAATACACCATTATGATCGTCACGCACAATATGGAGCAGGCGGTGCGTGTGTCGGATATGTCGGCCTTTCTGATGATCGGCGACGACAAGGTCGGCGAGCTGGTGGAATACGCGCCCACCGCCGAAATGTTCGCCAACCCCAAGGACCAACGCACGTCGGACTATATTACGGGGAGGTTCGGGTAATTCGTAATGCGTAATTCGTAATGCGTAATCTCAACGGGAGAGTATGGAGCAAAAGAAGAGAATCACAATATTTTCAAAAAAACAATTGCGCATTACGCATTACGCATTACGCATTGTTCTCGCTTTCTTTGTTATGGTTTTCATGTGCCTGACAGCTGCCTGCGCGGGCGGGGGAGAGCACGTCATTATCGTGGCGGGCTCCACCTCGGTGCAGCCCTACGCGGAGATATTGGCGGAAGAGTTTGAGCACCTGATCGCCGACGTCATGGTTGAAATCCAGGGCGGCGGTTCGACCCACGGCGTTGTGATCGAGATCCAGGGCGGCGGTTCTTCGGC
>WRCT01000173.1 GCA_009783775.1 Clostridiales bacterium
ATGTCCGTAAAGTTCTGCACAAAGGTGACCTTGTAGCCCCTGTACTCCAGATACCGGCGCAGGGTGTCGAACACGATAAACGGCCGCGCGTTGCCGATATGAAAGAAGTCATACACGGTCGGCCCGCAGGCATACATCGAAATCTCGCCCGCTTTCAACGGCACAAGCTCTTCTTTTGTTCGGGTTAGGGTGTTGTAAATTAGCATGGTTCTTTTCCCTTTTCGTTTAGAGTGGAGTGTTGAGAGTGGAGTGTTGAGAGTTGAGCTAGGGTATCCCATCTGATTCAAAACTGTGGAACAGTTTTTTCGTTCACTCCACTCTCCACTCTCCACTCTCAACACTTTTGTTTATCTTCAAGCAACTTAATCCGCTCAGCCAACGCGTCAAGCTCAGCCTTTATGGGGTCCGGCAGATGGATCTGATCGAGGTCCACGCCCTCTTCGCCCGCTTGCGCCTCGACCTTGCCGCAGTGGGTGCAGGCGCTGTCCTCGCAATCGCCGCAGGCCTTGCGCATACGCACGATGCGCCCCGGCACGCCGACCACCGTGGCGTAGGGCGGAATGTCGGTTAAGACCACCGCGCCCGCGCCCACCTTGCAGTAATCGCCCAGCAGAACGGGCCCCAGCACCGCCGAACCCGCCGAGATGGTCACATGGTTGCCGACGGTCGGGTGGCGCTTGCCGGTCAGCTTGCCCGTGCCGCCCAGCGTCGAGCCCTGGTAGATGGTCACATCGTTGCCGATCTCGGTCGTTTCGCCGATGACGACGCCGCTGCCGTGGTCGATAAAGACGCGCTGCCCGATTTGCGCCGCGGGGTGAATGTCAATGCCGGTGAGAAACCGCGTCCGGTCGGAGACCATACGCGCGCAGAGCGTGAACTTGTGCCGGTAGAGCCAGTTTGCTCTCCGGTGCCGGCGCAGCGCGCGAAAGCCCGGGTAGCAAAATAAAACTTCCCAGGTCGACTTCACGGCCGGATCCCGCATTTTAATGCATTGGATATCGTTTTTCAGCGTCGTAAACACAGTTTATGGACACCTCTCAAAACTCTGGGCACGCATCTTTACCGCACCTTTGGCCGCATTTCTTTGGCAAAAAGCCTCGCATTAGGGCTGCTGGCTAGTGCTGCGTTTTTTACCTTTGAACTACGACCAAATTCACGGAAAATCTGCGCACCGATAGTTTTGCGAGGCGTCCTGAACATCATATGAAAAAATCGTGACTTTGTCAATTCTAATTTGACTTGTGAAAAACAATACAGTATACTGATACTATCCCAAAAAATGTGACAAACAAATGATAAGGAGATTCAAATATGAAACGACTACTCGCGCTTATTCTCACGGCGGGGCTGGCTTTGAGCTTGCTGCCGGTCCTCGGCTTTGCGGCCAATGGCATGACGGTCGCCATCGAGCCCGCCACCGGCGC
The DNA here is from genome assembly GCA_009783775.1 of Clostridiales bacterium. Taxonomy (GTDB): domain Bacteria; phylum Bacillota; class Clostridia; order Christensenellales; family CAG-138; genus WRCT01. The sequence continues at coordinate 1,425 of WRCT01000173.1, forward strand.
ACCCGGCGACACGGTGGACGTGCAGATCTTTGCCGCGCTGGCGCTGGACAATGGCTTTGGCCTGGACTCATTGACCGGCCAGATTATTTACGACAGGAGCGCGGTGCGTCTGCTCAGCTGGGAATATGGTAAAATGCTGACGAGCCTAAAGGGCGCGACCTATTTTGAAAACGATACGCTCGACGGTTTCTTCTTCACCTTCATCTCCCTGTACGGCCGAACCGAGGACGGGCAGCGTCCGGACGGCCTGTTTCTGACCCTTACCTTTGAGCTGATAACCGACACGGGAACCGCGATTGTCTTTCAAAGAGGGGAGGGCTCGGTCTATAACATGGATACGGACGAGCAGATCCCGATCAGCGTCGCCGACACAGTCGGTTATATTGACGCGGGACAGGGTATCGTCACCGGCGTGCCGGACACTGCGCCGGAACCGCCGATTGCCCCGCCCGAGCAAAAAAACAACAACGCGGTCCTGTGGACGGGCGTCGCCGTGGTGTCTTTAACCGCGCTGGGTTATCTCTTCCTTCTGATCCAAAAGAAACGCAAGAACGCAAGTGGAGAAGGAATAGGTAGTAAGGAAGAAGGAATAAGGAATAAAGAAGAAGTAGAAGATATGGAAGAAACCGAGGATAACGAAGAAACCGAGGAATAGCAATTCTTATTTCTTCCTTTCATGCCCGTCATTGCGGGCTCCGGGGTCCCCGCCAAATCCGCAGATTTGATGGTGTGGACTGACCCGCAATCTCACATTCCAACAAGGAGACATCTTATGAAAAAACTGATTGTCTTTACACTGATCTGCCTGCTGACACTGGGGCTCTACGCGCCGGCGAGCCATGCGGCGGTGCCCCTTTCCTTCTCGCTCAGCCAGCCTTCCGGCGCGGTCGGAGACACGGTCGAGGTCGAGATTCGCGTAAACGCATCGTTCACAGGCAAGGGCGGGCTGATCAGCTATTGGTTCAGACTGGACTATGACACGAACGCGCTGCAGTTCGTTTCCTCCGCGAACGGCGCGCTTGCGGCTGATTTTTTGTCCATGTCCAACAACCTGCTTTTTACCGGTGTGCATACGACGGGCTCCAAAAAGTCCGGCGTACTGTATCTGGTTTATTTCAAGATCCTCAAGGAGACGGGCGGCTATCTGCTGCTCAACGGCATTGATGTGTCTTATCTGGACGAGAACGGCCAGGACAGCGGCACGGTCTATCTCGACCCTGTGCATGGCGCGGTGACGGTGGCGGGCAAGCCGGCACCCACCGTGAACCCCTCCGCAATCCCGACGCAAGGCCCTAACGTGCCGACCAGGACGCCGAATCCCAACGCAACACCGGTCCCGCAGATCACAGACGAGCCATTGCCCGTCACGCCGGAACCCGATGTGCCGCAGACGGAACCGCCCGAGGAAGTCACACCGCCCCCCATCATCGACAGCGAGGCCACGCCGGAACCCGATGAACCCGATGAACCCCCGGGCCCGGGCCCCATGCTCGAGCCCTGGCAGTGGATCGCGATCGGCGGCACCGTGGTGTTGGCGGGCGCCGTCCTGACCATTTTGTTCTCGAAGAAACGAAGATAACGTAAAACATCCCCCTCCCGAATAAGATAGCAGGAGGAAGGGGGAGAGACCATGCGCAAACGGACGGGACGGATTACAAGCCTTTTGCTTTGCCTGACGCTGATCCTTTCGGGAACCGCTCTGTGGCGCGCGGCCGCGCGGCCGGCGGTCCCCGTATTCTTTGAGGACGATGAGGGGATTGCCCTGCCCATCATCATGTACCACAGTATCCTCAATCATCGGAACGGCAAATACACGCTCTCGCCCTCCGTGCTGGAGGCGGACCTCGCCTGGCTGGACGAACAGGGCTTTGAGACGGTGACGGTCGAGGACCTGATCTACTATGTGTATTATGACGGGACCCTGCCCGAGAAACCCGTCATGCTCACCTTTGACGACGGGCACTACAACAACCTGACCTATGCCGTGCCGCTATTGGAGCAATACGGTATGCGCGCCGTGCTGGCGGTCGTGGGCAGCTTCACCGACGCGGAAGAGGGCCAACCCCAGCGCAACCCGAACTTCTCCTATTTCAATTGGGGGGAGATCGACCTGCTCTCCACCTCCGACACGATCGAGGTGCAAAACCATTCCTACGATATGCACAGCGGCAGGGGCGCGGTGCGCGGCAAGGGTGAGAGCGAGGAGAGGTTAGCCGCGCGGCTGACCGAGGATATCC
>WRCT01000174.1 GCA_009783775.1 Clostridiales bacterium
AGCGGGCGACCACAGGTCGCCCCTACGGCTCCAATGATTTTTCCAGTTGCACCAGGAAACGCAAGATCTTGGCTGCGTCGGCGGCGGAGACGGGATTTGTTCCTGCCGTTACTTTGGCGTTGAGCCGCCCCAGCACGGAGAGGGGACGCAGCTGAACAAGATACCGCAGAATTGCTGCCGCGTCGGCGGCGGTAACAACGCCGCTGCAATCCGCGTCGCCGGGCGTAACGGAATAGGACGCGATGGGATATGCGTAGAAATAATGCTGTCCCGGTGTTTTTTTGTCGATCAATACGATCTCCGTCTCCCCGTTGGGCGCCCATTGGGACGCGAGATGTGCGGGATAATGTAGGGTGACGTTCGTTTCAAACGGTCCGCCAATCCAACGACCGGTATCGGGTTCATACTCCAAATAGGCATCCCACGCGGGCAGTGCACCCAAGAAGTACACGTTTTCGCACCCGAAAAACGCGCTTTCACCGATGTAGGTCACGCCGGAGGGAATGATAACGCTTTTCAAGCCGCTGTCAAAAAACGCGTTCCTCTCAATGCGCGTCACGGCAGGCGGTATCGTCACGTTGGTCAGACTGAAACAGAAACAAAATACCCCCGCCTCAATGTAGGTCACGCCGCTTGGAATGGTCACGCCGGTCAGGATGATGCAACCATAAAACGCCCATGGCCCAATGCTGGTCACGCTATCCGGTATCGTCACGTCTGTCAAGCTGCCGCAAAAAGAAAACGCCCACGCCCCAATACTTGTGACGACATAACCGTCGAGCGTGTCGGGAATGACAATGCCACCGCCGAAACCGTTGTATCCTGTAATCTCCGCCGTGCCGTCTGACAGGATTTCATATTCATAATCCTCGTTGATTACCGCCACAGGCGCCAAAGGCAGAATGCCCAGACACAGCGCCATGACCAGGGTCAATGCCCAAACTCGTTTCATTATTAGTGCCGCCTCCTAAAATATCTCGCGCCGGCCTCAAAAAGTGTACATTTTGCGATTGGTTGTCTTAATAACAATAATAGCCTATTTCGATATGCATTTCAATGTTTTTATGTGAAAATATTGGCAATCGTTGTGATTTCAAATGGAAAGCACAAAAACACGCGAAAGGCGCTGCGTGTCGTTTCGTGCCTTTCGCGTGTTTTGCGGTTCTCGTTTTAGGCGGGCGAACGCAGTTCGCCCCTACGGTGGGTTGGGTAAGCGGGCGGGCTGACCCCGCCCCTACGGTGGGTTGGGTAGGCGGACGACCAATGGCCGCCCCTACGGTACGTTGGGCAGGCGGACGCGCAATGCGCACCCCTACGGTTTAATACTGTGAGGTGGATACCTTGACATTCTCCGCGCGCTCGCCCGTTTCGGTGAGCACGATGTCCAGGATCTGCGCGACCTGTTCGTCGGTCAATTGCGATGTGCCCACGATCACATTGATACTGCCCTGGTGCATGGAGACGGCCACACCCGCAAAGCCCTTGGCCTTGATGAGGTTCTCCATCGTGAGCTCCAGTTCCATGCAGTTGATCAGCGTCAGCTTTTGCTGCTGCGCGTCGCTCAAGGTCTCCTGGTCCGCGCCCTGCGCGACGATGGCATCCAGATAGGCCAGCTCCTGCGTGCGCACGTTGTCGCGGTCCTCCTTGTACATCTCAAAGAAATTGCCGCCGCCCATAAAGGACGCGGGCGCGTCACCGCCCGGCGCGACCACCTGCGCGGCCTCCTTCGCCTGGTTGCCGCTGACCCAGACGTTCGCCACAATCGCGCCCACCAGCAGCAGGCACACGCCCGCAAGGGTCAGCACCCGCTTGTTCAAATATTTTTTCACGTTTGCCCATGCGCCTGTATTCATTCCCTTTTTCCTCCCAGTCATGTTTATTTACCTTTATACTTATGCGTTCCAGGTCATTTCAAATACCTCGATGCAGGAAATCGGCACGCCCGTCACCACTTTTACCGCCCGCTGCAGGTCCAAACGCACCATGGGGTTCGCCGCGCCCTCCGCCACGACGATCACGCCGCGCACCACGGGTTCCTTCTCGAGCAGGACGATGGGCGTCTGCACCCCGCCGGAGGTGAGGGTCGCGGGCTGCGTCACTGCCCGCAGCTGCTCGGATCGCGAACCCGCACCGCTCCCGCCCGTCGACAGGCTTTCGTCCGTCTGGCTGACGGTGGCGGGCACAATCTCACTTGAGGTCTCATAGGTAATCAACACCTCCACCCGCCCCGCCCCGCGAATGCGCGACAGTACGCGGATCAGCTTTTGCTCCAGGTCGTCCTTGGCCGCCGGCTGGGTCTGCGCCGCCGCTGACGCGGGTTCAGCCTTGCCGCCCGTGCCCGAGAAGTACAGTCCCACCGCGAGCAGCACAACGCCGGCGTAAATCAGAATCTCCAGCTTGCGGTTGCTCTTGATCTTGACAAGCAGGGCCGCAAGCACACCCGCCTTCTTTTTGTCTGTCTTTAGCAATCTATATCCCCCCTCGCAGAAATATTCCAGTTATCTGTTCCATAACAGCCGCGATATAAAGCAGCCCGACACAGACGCGCGCCGTTTGCCCCGTGCCGCCCTCGGGCAGCAGGCCCTCGGCCAGAGTGATCGCCGCGCCAAGGGCGGCGAGAGATGTGGCTAGTTGGACAATCTGTTGCATGAGCCCTCCAGATAATAAGTAACAAGGAATAAGTAATAGGTAATGTGAAAACTGCTAACGCAGTTTTTCCATTATATTTTCGTGTAACCCATCATTTGTGCCGCAGGCACTCCTCCATTATTCCCTTTTACTTATTCCTTATTACTTACAGTCACAGACTCTTCCCAATCCCCATCGCAAGTCCGACCGTCACGACAAACAACGCGGCCGCGGCGGCGATGGCGGAGAGCAAAAGCGAGAGCATATCCGCCACTCGCGCGAACACCAGATGGATCTTGCCGCCGGCCAGCGGCACGGACAGGGCCGACGCCCCGCGCAGGACCAGGATATTGACCGCGAGCAGGATTACGGGCCGCAGCAGCCAAGCCAGGCCCAACGCGATGCCCGTCAGCCCTACGCCCTGCCGCACGAGCACAATGCAGCCGTAGGCCGTGTCCAGCGAGTCAGAGACCAGGCCGCCCACCAGTGGCAGGCTGCCCGCCGCCAATTTGGAGGTTTTGATCAGCACGCTGTCGGCGGCCGCAGCCATTAGGCCCGTTACCGTCGTGGCCAGCAAATAGAGCGAGGCGCAAATGCCGATCAGCCACTTGCAGGCCTTGTGCGCCAGCTTGCCCAGCTCCGATACGCGCGTCGAACCCCCGAGCAGGTCCAGCACGCCCAGCACGCCGCTGATGATGGCCAGCGGGAAAACGACCTTTGCCATCGTGCCGATGATCCCGCCGCCCAGCAGCGCCAGGCCCGACTGGAGCGCGGCGGCTCCGGCGCTCCCACCCAGCAGCAGGAGCACGCCCACCAGCACAGGCTGGAAGATATCCATCAGGCCCGAAAACCCGAGCAGGCAGGCGCGCGCGGTCTCGATCAGCGACCAGATCGCGGCCAGAACCAAACCGCCCAGAATCGCGCGAAAGAGCACGCCCGAGAGCCCTGCCGTGCCCCCGATTTGCAGGCCGGAGAGCAGGTTGCCGATGACGGAGAGCCCCAGATAGAGCAAAAGCAGGGTGAGC
>WRCT01000175.1 GCA_009783775.1 Clostridiales bacterium
TACTTGACCAACGCGCCGCGCTCGATTTCGATCGACGCTTCCTCGGCGTTGAATTTCGTGTTGAGCGGACAGAGATAGAGCACGCCGTTTTCCGCGCCGAAGACGATCGTGTCGCCCACGATGAGCGGGCTGGCCTTAAACGCGTTCCAGTCCTGACGCTTGCCGAAGTAGTCAAAGCCGCCGAAACGTTGGTCCACGGTGTTCGTGATCAGATTGACCGCGTGCAGATAGGCCACGGGATTGCCCTTGTCGTTTTTCTCGCAGATCCCGTCGCCCACATAGAGCATGGGATACCCGTTCGGGTCGAGCGTGCCCGTGCCCAAAAGCGGCGTGCCGACCACGATGGGCGTGCGCGTTTGTGCGCCCGTCTCCAGGTCATAGAAGTAAATTTTACCGTCGGCGGAGGGGCAGATGGCCTCGACAAAGCCCTCCTTGTTGCGGTACTGTTCGGACAGGCCCATCACCGCCCGCACCTCGGGCGACCAGCGCGCCAGCAACGCCTGGCCCGTCCAGTCCGTGCCCGCGAACGCGCCTAAAGAGCCCGTGGCGTTCGCCCATTTTTGCGAGAGTTTTTCCATCGTCACGGCGGCGTAGCCGAAGGAAAAGCTGTTCCGGTAGTGGTTGCCGCCGAAGGTGGTGACGCCGTCGAGCCTGGCGTAAGAGGCCGCGCTGCCGAATGAAAGCTCGTTCTTGCGCGGGTTGGTGTCGTAGATTTCAGCCTCGTTGTTTAAGCGGATCTCGTAGTTGAACCCCAGCAAAGAGGGCAGGGCGGAACTGTCCGCCACGACGGAGTAGGACTGTCCGCCGGCCAGCGGCGGGATCGCCTGCGGGAAGTTTTGCTGCTCCGCGTCCGGATCGGGCGAGGCGTCGGGATCCGGCGTGCCCTGCAGGTAGCCCGACAGGTCCAGATTTTCCTCGGCGCGGCGCTGCTTGGCGCGCTCGCCCAACACATTGGCCAGCACAAGCACGCCTACCAGCAACAGGGCCGAGACGAGGATGAAGAGGAAGAATCGGGGTTGGAATCTGCGTTTTCTGATGAGGGGTTCACCTCCGGTGTTAGGTGTTAGGGGCTAGTAGGGGACGGCGCCCTCGACGTCCCGCCGTAGTGGCGAACTGTGTTCGCCCGCATTGTTATCGCGTAGGGGCGATTATCAATCGCCCGCCGTGGTCAGCGGACCCGTTGGAAAGCTTTTACGATTTCGACAAGTTTGTCCAGGAAGGCCTCCTCGCCCCAGGTGTTGATTTTCATAAACATCGCCTGGCTGCCGCCCGCGGTGATAGCGGAGAGGAAGAGTTGGTCTCCCTTGCCCAGCAGGGTGAGACTTAAGCTGACCCTGTTTTTGCCTATCCAACTATACCGCTCAAAAACGCGCACCGCGCAGCGCACATCGTCGATGTGGTAGTTGCTCGCGTCCTCCAATGTGGCAGAAATGCTGCCCGACAGAATGCCCTGCTCCACACGGGAGAGAAAGTTGACAAAGCTGCCGGTCAGTTCGCATTCATATTTGGCCATTGCGGTCTCCTTTCTGCGACGGGCGAACACAGTTCGCCCCTACGATACGTTGGTTAGGCGGCGGGAGCAAGCCCCCGCCCTACCGTCTCCGCCGCGACAGCATAATCAGCCGCAGCAGCGTCACAAAGCTGGCGAGGGCGGCGAGGACATAGGTCGAGGCTGCGGCGCGGAGCATTTTCCTGGCCTGGGGTTCCTGCTCGCGCGAGATATAACCGCCGTCCGCCAATAGTTTCATGGCGCGGCGGCTGGCGTTGAGCTCCACGGGCAGGGTGGCGACCTGGAACAGGACGGCAAAGGTATAGAGCCCCACGCCGACCAGGGCCAGAATGGGGGTCAGGCTAAAGATCAGACCGACGAAGACCAGGATCGGACCCGCCTGCGAGCCGATCTGCGCCACGGGCAGGATCGCGCCACGCAGTTTGATGGGCAGGTATTCCTCCTCGTATTGCAGCACGTGCGCGACTTCGTGCGCGGCGATCGCGGCTGCGGAGACCGAGGTCCCGTTCGCCACCTCGGGGCTTAAGCGCACGACATGGGTGCGCGGATCGTAGTGGTCGGTCAGGTGTCCCGTTATGCTCTCGACCCGCGCGGCGCGGCCCATCTCATCATGCTCTTCCCGCGCGGCGCTGCCCTTGGCGGCGAGCAGTTCGCGCGCGATCCGGCTGCCCGTCTTGCCGCTTGCGGCGGGCGTGTCGGCATAACGCCGAAAGACATTTTGTACCCGCGACTGCGCGGCCAAACTCAGCGCGAAAACGATCAGTATCAAAACAATGAATATGGTGTCCTCTTGACCCATGGGAAATAACATAGCACAATCCTCCATTGATATTATAGCACAGTTTTTTGAAAAACATGGTATAATTAATGTGAATTCTTCAAGGAGGCATTTTTATGAAAAGAAAAATCATCGCGGGAATCCTGTGCGCGGCACTCATTCTGATGGCGGGCTGCGGTGGAAAAGGTCCCCGGTACGCAAAGGGAACGGTAACCGAAACGAGCTTTGAAAGTGAATTTATCGGTCTGAAATTCACCGTGCCGGAAGGCTATGAGATGAAATCGGAGGAAGATCTTCTTGAGCTGATGGCGATGAGCGGCGAGATTATCTTCGAAAACATGAACAAAGAAACCTTTGATTACGCGATGGCAGCGTCGGTACAGGAGATGATGGTGAGCGCGCCGGACGGGTTGCCGAATGTGTCCGTCATCGTGGAAAAGCTGCCGAACGCGCTGAAGACAACGGAGAGATACATCGATGCGACAATAGAACTGATGGAAGGGTTAGATTCCATCTCCTTTTCGTTCGGCGAAGTGACGACCGTGGATTTTGCGGGAAAGCGCTATCACAAACTCTCCGCCGTCTCAACGTTCTACGGAATGGAGATGTTGCAGGAGTGGCTGCTGCTTAAAATCGGCGACAGAATGGTCACCATCACCATCACCTATTCCGCCGATACGATTGATGAAATGCAGATGATGATGGGGCATTTTTCGGCCTTGGCTTAACAAGAAACAAACAACGATAACGGAAACGAAGAAACGGTCTTTGGGCTGTTTCTTTTTCGTGTCTTTTCGTGTATTTCGTGGTTAATAGAATCCCGCGTGAGCGATCCGGCAAGCGACGGACGACCAATGGTCGCCCCTACGGTTATTCGTGTCTTTTCGTGCTTTTCGTGGTTGAGAATATCCCGCGTGAGCGACGTCTCCCTTGTCGCTGCGGCGGGGATTTCTTTCTACCAGTACAGACTTTGTCAAGGGATAATGTCCAATTATTTTGAAAAGAATTTTTTCTCCCTCAAAAAGTTGAATATTTCTCTAACGTCTTAAGTATCAAGCAACCCCTATATTGCTGGGGCTGCTTGATACTTTCATTGACTTGCAAGACATGACCGAATAAATGGGCTGCCCCTTGATAGTCCATTAGCCTATCAGCTCACCCTCTTGTACAGCATCAGCGGTTTGCTTGTTGACTCCAGGTAGGCACGGAAGTCCAGCAGGTAGATGGAGATGTTTCGATTACCTGCCGCTGTTGTTCGTAAGAAGAAGGAATTGTTCGTGGCTGAGTTAACCGACGCA
>WRCT01000176.1 GCA_009783775.1 Clostridiales bacterium
AAGAAAACAGACCGCTTTTTTTATGCGAACTGCTTTCTTTTCCCTTAAGTTGATGACATTGCTATGTTGGGACCATTCTGATGGCCAATCTGCCCGGCGAACGATTTAATCAGGGGTTCCAATGACGTAGTGAGTGTGAGCGGTTAGTAGACAGGTCAAAAATATAAGGGGGACAAGAGCTTGGCGCTTTGCGAAACAGAATTCAGAGAGATTTATGATCGGCACATGGAACTGATCTACCGCGTTTGCTTTACTTATTTGGGCAGTCAGGCAGACGCCGAGGACGCGGTGCAAACCACCTTCCTCAATCTGTTCCGCGTGTGCAAGGAGGGCAAGAGTATCCGCAATGTGCAGGCGTGGCTGATCACCTGCGCGAAAAACTGCTGTACCAGCATTTTGCGCCGCAGCCACAGGAAAGAGGCGCCGCTTGCGGATTGGTACGCGCACACCGACGAACGCGACGAAACGCGGGAGCTGCTGTATCAGCTGCCAAAACCGGAGCGTTTGGCGCTTTATCTCCACTACTACGAGGGATACACGGCAAAGGAAATCGGGGCCATGCTCGAAAAAACCGAAACGACCGTATGGAGCTATTTGCACAAGGGGCGCAAAAAGCTGAAGAAACTGATCGAGGAGGACATCGCATGAACCGCTCATATAACGATTTTTATCATACCATGCAGACGACCCGCAAAGAGGAAATGTGGGACAATATCCTGGCGCAGACAAAGCAAGCCGCGCGGCCGGAAGGGCGCGCCAAGCCCGCCCGATGGATGTATCTGGCCGCAGGCGCTGCCGCTGCCGCCTGTTTGGTTTTGGTTGTTGTGGCCCTGCTGCCCAAGCAAGAGAGGCCCGGGCCGCTGTTTCCGTTTGAGACGCCCGCGCCGACCCACTCTCCCGACCCTGCGGAGGATGTGTTTGTGTTCCCCACGGACATCGAAGAAACGGACGCCGACCCGACGCCGACACCGGAGCCAAGGGAGGATATGGCGTTGTTTGACGCGTATAAGCTGTATGAGAAGTATTATGGCCGGAATGGCATGGATAAAAAAAAGCTGCGAAACTTGCGCGACGAGGTGTATGCAGGGCGAACACTCGAGGAGTTGCTGCCCAATGAGCGGTACAACGCCAAGCTGTTGAATTTTATGATAGATGAATTCAAGGATAATCAGTATGATTGCGCTATCGGGCCTTCTTGGTCCAGGGTATCAAACCACAAGAAATATCCTGCTGATAAGGAAATAGAGATTGACTTAAACGGGGACGGTGTGCCGGAGAGAATTCAGATTGTGTCAGTCTGGGATGACGAGGAGGGACCGATTTCACGGCTCTTGGTAAACGATGTGGAGTATTACCGTTTTACATCATGGAGCGGCGAGTGGATACCTGTAGATGAGTTTTACATTGTGGACATAGACACCACCGATAACTATAAGGAAATCGCTATCTGGGGGAGCAATGCAGTTTCAACTGATTTCTTAAATTTTTTCTACTATGATGGCGAGAAAGTAGTGAGGATGGGCAGCGTTCAAGGCGCCTACTTGTACAATGGAGACGGTACCGTAACCGGCTGGGAGGATACATGGGGAATGTTGTACACCCCTCTCCCTGTTAAATATAAGTTGGACAAGGACCATATGTTAACCTTGGTGTATGAAATCTATAAGCTGGATTACAGGGTGTTTGTCTTGCGTGATATGCCGCTGTATACGAGCCGTGACATCAAGAGCGCAACCATTTTGATGGAAAAAGGTACTGTTGTTCGGATTACGGGGACGGATATAGACATGGTTTTCGATGATGGGAGGTATATATTCGATATGGGATGGACGCAAATCACCTTGCCTGACGGTAGAATCGGCTGGATATGGGGTGAAATTGCAAACAGCAAGGAATCTCTTGATGTTACAGATGTGTTTTTCTGCATAAGGAATGAGGGATAGCCGCGTGGGAGACCGGATTTCATGAACGAGTTAACCAATTTTATCAGGGACAAGCTGCTTTGCCACGGGGCGGATTTGGTTGGGTTTGGGGACTTGACCGAGCTGCCGGACGAGGTGCGGCATGGGTTGCCCGTTGGGATCAGCGTGGCGGTGAAGTATCCGCCCGAGGTGATCGCGGGTATTGGTGAGCTGCCCACGCCGGAGTATCGGGGTTGGTACTTGCGGTTGAATGGCCGATTGGATATGCTGGTAACGCTGGGCGCGGAGGCGCTGGAGCGCCTGGGCTATCGGGCGGTCGCGCAGACGCGGGCGCGGGTGGGGTTTGGCGAGGACAGCGATGTGACGGCCCTGCCGCATAAGACCGTGGCGACGCGCGCGGGGCTGGGCTGGATCGGCAAAAGCGCGCTGCTGGTGACGCGGGAATGGGGCTCGCTGATTCGGCTTTCGTCCATTCTGACCGACGCGCCGCTGGAGGTTGCAGGGCCCGTCAATCGGTCCAACTGCGGCGCGTGTATGATCTGCACCGAGGCCTGTCCGGCCGGCGCGATCTCGGGCAGGGAGTGGGCGCTTGGCCTGTACCGCGACGCGTTCTTTGACGCGGTCAAGTGCCGCCGCACGGCGGAGGAACGGTCTCTGCTGGGCTTTGGCGGCGGGGATACGATTTGCGGGAAGTGTATTGCCGTGTGTCCGTATACGCGAAAGTGTCTTTGAATTTTGTATTGATTTTTGTATGTTTTTTGGTTATAATAAGCATACAATAGTTTAGGAGGTGTTTTTGATGGATATGCAGCCTTTCCCCCAGATTCGACCCTTATCGGATTTGCGTGTCAGTATTGGTGAAATTACTGAGTTCGTTGATAACGAGCAATCTCCTGTCGTCCTGACCAAGCACGGACGCGGAAAATATGTGTTTTTGGGCATAGATGGCTACAATGAGCTTGTTGCCCGCCGCGCATTGTACCAGCTGCTTGACGAGGGGCTGGACGATATTGCAAACGGCCGCACCCAAGAGCTTGGCGCGGCCATGCAGGAGATTCGCGAGGGCATAAAACATGGACAAGTACAGAATTGAGCTGGCTGAAGCGGCAAAGCGTGATCTTCGGGAGATGCACGCCTACATCACCGACAATCTGAGCGAACCGATTCTTGCCGACAAACTGCTGGATAAAATCGAGACGGAGATTCTGACACTTCAGCAAATGCCGAAAAGGTATGCGTTAGAGCGGGACAATCAATTGAAACAAAGGAGTCTTCGGAAATTGATTGTAGAAAATTATCTGGTTATCTACACGGTCCACGATAATGTCAAAGCGGTTTATATCGCGAGGATACTGTATAATAGGCGTGATTGGAGGAATCTTCTGTAATGCTATTTGAATATCAATTGTCCGCGCAGAGAGAGAATTTTTATTGTATCACGCCCCAGGTGCGGGAGGCGGTAAGCAAGAGCGGGGTGAGTGACGGGATCGCCGTGGTTTATTGCCCGCATACGACGGCTGGGATCACGATCAGCGAGAACGCGGACCCCGACGTGGTGCGCGATTTGCTGCTTGCACTTTCCAAGGCGTATCCCGACCGCAGGGAGTTTGCCCACGCGGAGGGCAACAGCGCGGCGCA